>CAYOJU010000018.1:0-33821 GCA_964404355.1 uncultured Sideroxydans sp.
AACGTCGCGCCGGTTGCATATTTGTCAAACCGGACGGCAAGACCACCATGTTATTGCAGCGCTACGTGGCGCAAATGCAGCAGCAACTGGCCAGCATGAAACGCTGATTACCCACCCGCGCTTAGTCGCCCACCCAGTTAAGATAATTGAATAAACAAGGCAGTACCCATGACAAATGCAGTCGTAATTCCGCACCGGCTGCCCTCCAGAAACTCATCCCCCACTCGTTGCGGCCCGTCGCCAAAAGGCCAGACATAATCGTCAAAAATGATCCAGCCGCCCTCGCGCATAAACGGCTGCCATGACTCGATATCTGCCTTTACCGCCTCATAGCTGTGATTTCCGTCTATATGCAAAATGGCAATGCCGCCTGCATATGCAGTTTCCCCAAACACCGCGCTGCTGGCCAATCTGTTGACCGCATATTGCACTGCGCCCTCCACAGAGGTCATGCGCAGATAATTGATGTGGTTGGCATTGAACGGCAGCAAGCCGATCTGGAAAACTTGCAGCGCCTCTTCCGCATCGACTTGCGCCGATCCGCTGTCCACAATCTTCTCGCCCTGAACCAGATGCTCGTTGGTCCAGGGATCGACGCACAGTAATTTGCCGATCCCGAAATATCGCGCCAGCCAGCAGAAAATAAATGCCGACTTCCCCCACCAACTGCCGATTTCAACAATATCGCCTTCGACCGCACGGCGTGCGACTTCAAGCAACGCATGAAACTTGTCGTCATCGCACATCCCCGGGATGATTTCAGCATACCGGATCAATCCCGCAATTTCGATTTTGGAAGGAAGCGGGCGGCACGAAACTTCCGATGACAAGTGGATCTGGTTAACCAAAAAATAACGCGCCTTTGCAAGTGCTTCACGATAACCGCGCAACACTTCGTCTACCGGAGACGCATTTGCCAACACCACACCCGGCATCATCCGCCCCAGATTCTGGTTCAGATAATTCCAGACCACGGCATTGGGTGTGTAGATTTCCCCAACATCCCGTTCGATGACGGCTTGCTTGAGTGCCTCGTCGAATAACGGATCTGTCACATAGGGCAGATGCATCCACTCAGGATATTTCCCCCGCGCAGGATCATATGCCAGCGATGAAGAACCAATCACTGCGCGCCCGTCCCGCTCGCATTTTTTCAAGTACTCCAGCGAGCGCGGCATTCCGGCAGGAAAGATCAGAATCTTTTTCTGGCTCATTTCCATTCCGTCCGCTTATTCGCCGCGTTCGCACAACAGGAAAATACTGGCGCACAGATCGGGATACTCCTGCCCCAATTTGAAGCAGCCCTCCAGATATTCTCTGGAAACGATGTCCGTTTGCAGCAGGCGATCCCATTGAAAATTGGCCAGCGCCTTGAAGAAAATACCGGAGCGATGGATCACTCGCAACCCAGCAGCAACCGCATCGCGCTCCAATGTATCCAACGTATAAGTGCGGCGGTGCCCATGTTCGGCCTCAGCCTGGGTGACGGCTGAATTGTGGGTGATCAATCCCATCTTGACGGCGATCTGCCGCGAAGGAGCGTTGGCATTGGGACATACCAGAAACAATCTTCCCTCCTGCGTCAGCCATTCGTCGTTGATACGTTTCAATACCGAAACAGGATCATCCAGATGCTCCAGCACATGGGTCAGCACAATATTGTCATAGCGCCGGGTCAGCTGCGCTGCTTCAAAAGTCGTATTGATAAATTTCACTTTATCCCCCAGGTTTTTCCTGGCTTCATCAATAGCGAGGTCCGAAGCCTCGACACAGGTTACATCGTTAAAATAGGGAAGAAATCTGCCAGTAAGGTCACCTTTGAAGCTGCCCAACTCGAGCAGGCTGCCCTTGCGAAAAAAAGGCTGAAACGACCTGATCATGAACGGGTGCATTACATCGAAGTCAAAACCATACGCATACTTTTCACTTTCGGCGTTGGCAGAATCGACCAGTTCGCTATTGTAATTTCTCGGCGCACTCATGCGGCATCATCCCAGTACCTAGTTCTCTCAATAAGCTCCAGATAGTCCTGTCTGGTTACGCCAACCAGGATTTGGTCCCAATAGCGTCCCTTTCTGAAATAGTAATTCCTTCTGCGCCCCTCTTCTTTCCAGCCCAGTTTCTTTCCGCAATAAGTGGCGAGTGAAATCTTGTTGTACTCAAGCATCGAACCGTCCAGTCTTTCCAGGTTCAACTCATCGAAAGCGTAGCGCATCGTTGCCATGATTGCGTCAATGCCGTAGCCCTTGCCGCGGTGATTGCCTTCACCCAATACCAGGCCGTGCCACGCATGGCTGTTGCGCCAATCGATATTCATGATGCTGGAAATTCCGATTATCCCGACGTCGGGCACTTCGACGACAAATCGCTGGTTGAGCCGGTCATTCTTCAGATTCTGGAACCATGAATTGTGAAAATCCATGGAGCTGGGAAAGTGCAACTCGCCTATCCCGTCCTGCGTAACCGGATCATTCGCCCACTTGTGCAACAATTCGAGGTCCTGCTCCTCAATGGCCCGCAACGTCAGGATTTTCCCTCTGATATTCATTTATGCCTCCTCGCTCGATGAGCACTTCTCACTCATTTCTCCAGCCTGGCCAAACCGAAACCAAAACGACCGAATTCGTTACCGTTGTACAGCAAATATACATCACTATCCATTTCAAACACGTGCGGGTAACACTGCATATCCGAGTCCCATCCAGTTGCCGACACATCGATCCCGACGTTCGCATCGTCCCGCGTCCAGTCGATCAGGTCATTCGAAAATGCATATCCGATTCGGTAGCCGTTATTTTTGTTCTTCCTGAAATCCAGAGACTGCCTGTAGCAAAAGAACATGTGGTATTTGTTTTCGATTTGTATAACCGCGGGAAGTGCCTGGCATTCATCCGCATTCAACTTGTCGGAAATAATCTGACGCCCCTCCTTAAGCCACGAGACACCATCGGCAGAAGTCGCATGGGCAATTTTATAAACCCGATCCGGTGCTTCGCCTTTTGTATGCGTTAGCCATCTGGTTCCGTGGATGTACCACATGTGCCATGTGCCACCCACATTCCGGACAAACGCATCACCGACCAGAAACGGCTCGTGCAATGAGGCCGACAGCACCGGACCGGCTCCGACTTTCCTGAAGGTCAACCCGTCATCGTCGCTGATTGCCAGGCCAATCGATGCGTCGGTTGATACCGACACCCTTCTGTTCCAGCCCGTAGTGTAGGCAAGTATCCGCCCCTCGCCCCGAACCGCGCTGAACGGAAATATTCCATGCTCATCGAAACTTCCCAACTCGCCCAGAGGAATAACCGTCCTGTCTGAAACCCTGATGACCTTGCCAAAACCTTTATCGAAATCAGCGAAAGCAACGTGACTCAAATATTTTCCGTTAGCATCCTTTGCCCGCGTGGAAAAATACACTCGGACAAAGTCATCAAATACGATGGCTTGGGGAGATTGCGCAAATTCATGGCAGTTATTCGCCAGGCTGTATGCAGTTGGATCAAATATTTTCCCGAGCTTTTTCCATTTCATGATATTTGCCGTGTAGAAGTCCTATTCCCGCAAACCCGGCGCTCAAACAGCGCACGCATAATCGGCTACCCCGTGTAGTTCTCGAGTTTTGCCAAACCAAAACCGTATCTTCCGACCTCATTGCCCAGATAAAGCATATATACCTGCCCATCGACTTCAAAAACATGCGGATAAGCGATGGACTGGTCATCCCATCCCTGGTCCGAAATATCTATTCCCGCTTGTGTGTCATCCCGTTCCCAGTGCTCCAAATCGTCCGAAACCGCATATCCGATACGATAGCCCCGGTCGTTGTTTCTGAAATTCAGGCTGTGCTTGTAGCAAAAAAACATGTGGAATTTGCCTTCGTGGAAAAACACATCCGGACTTGCCTGACACTCATCTTTTTCGATCTTGTCCTCAATCAGATCCTCGCCATTTCGCATCCAGTTCATACCGTCGGTTGAAGTCGCCATGCGGATTTTGTATACCGCCTCCGACCTGCCCTCATATTTCTGCCATTTCGTTCCCGCCACGTACCACAGGTACCATTTCCCGCCAAAGATCCTGACCTTGGGGCCGCTCAAAACGTAAGGATCGAGAATATTGCAGGTCAGCAGCGGGCCTTCGCCCAGCTTGCTAAACGTCGTGCCGTCATCGTGACTGATTGCCGCCCCGATAGACACCGTAAAGGGAATGGATTCGCACCTGGTCCAGCCGCCATAGTAGGCAATGACCTCCGCTCCGTTCCTGATCACCGAAACCGGATAAGTTCCGAATTCATCAAACATTCCCACACCGCCAAGTTCCAAAATAGGAGCACTGGCGATATTCGCTATCCTGGTCAAGTCATGCCTGTCAAAATCCACATACGATGAGTAGCTCACGTACTGCCCGTTTTCATTGGGCAAGGGCCGACAGGAAAAATACACCCTGACGAACTCATCGAACAACAGCACAGACGGTGCCTGGGCGAATTCCTTCAGCCATTCCCTGCCCGGCACATCTTGCGGGTTAAATATTCTTCCCAGTTTTTTCCACTTGAACATTGCTTTCCGGCCCGGAAAAAAGTGCTTATAAACTAGTAATACTTCTTGGTCGCAACTGCCAACAAGCTTGCGCAGTACTGGGGAACATCTTCACCCAGCGCATAAAACGCCCGGACTGCATCATCGCCCAACCCCATCATTTGTACTTCAGAGAGCGGCTTCAGGTACATCCCCTTCATAGCCAGCACCTTCAGACCCGCCTGATTGCAGTGATCCGTCAGCATATCCACCGTATACAAACGCCTGTGCCCGACTTCGTAATCCTTGGGCGCCATTTGATCGTAACTTTTCAGGAGCCCCATTTTGTATCCCGCACGACGGTTGAGCGACATACAGTTCGGCGCGGAAATGAAAATCAAACCTTCGTCTTTTACGAGCGCGGATAAAAACTTTAGCGAAGCGACAGGATCTTCGACGTGCTCAATCACGTTCAGAAAGAAGACGAAATCGTATTTACGCGCAGACTTGAAGTCTTCCAGCAGAACGTTGTGACAGATAACGTCAGGCACTCTGCGCTTAAGCAAAGCTGTGTTTTTCAGTGACGGCTCAATAACCTCAATATCCTGAAACAGAGTACAGAGCTTTTCAGTCGAAAGCCCATCACCGCATCCGACTTCCAGGGCAGTTTCCCCCGTAGTGTCATATCTCCTGATGATTTCCATTTCCCGCTCAATCATCAACTCGTCCATATAGTTGCCTTTTTCATAAAAAGGGCTGATTGATTCCAGATGGGCAATTTCCTTTTCACTCATATGTACTCCCGAACAATTCAAACCAGGTCGAATTGAGTTAACTGTGATTGAATAACGTCGACAGGGTTGAACATCATCACGTCGACGATCGATAGCCAAGGTATAAACGCGTCGCCATATTGCGCATATGCAAATTCTTTCGAGCGCACAAATTTCAACGCTATACCGCGTTTCTGGAAATCCGGCTTCGAATACAACTCCATGCCGCCGATTGCATTCACATACGTTTTCGCGCCGACAGCCTCACACAAGGCAAGCACTTTGTCCTGGTTTTTCAAGTCATGATCGATGGCAATGCCGGAAGAAGCCAGGATCTGCGTCGCGATGCCGAGATGCTGGCAGACGCTGACGATGGAATGGTGCAAATAGGAGAACAGATTCCTGTTTTCATGGCACACAATCTGCTCCAGCAACGGAAACGTCTGCACGAAGCAGGGTGCGTGCCGGTATGCTTCCCTGAATTGGTTGAGCAGTTTTTCGGGATCGAAATTCGCTGCCAGTTCCCGCTCGCATACATCCAGAGAGTCCGAATCGTTTTTCAACGGCAGCGAGAACATGACATCGCTGCCGTTCTGCAGCATTCGGTTGCGGTTGATCCAGCCCTTCTTGGTGTATTTGATGTTGTCGTACACGATAAATGTATCCACCGCCGCAATCAGCTGAAAATAGCCGATGTAGGGGAAAAAATACGGCTGCATGATGGCCAGACGATTCATGTCCCGTTCAGTTCCTGATCAGCTCAACGATGGCGTCGACTTGTTCATTGGCGAGCGCGGGGTAGATCGGCAGGCAAATCACCTGCTCCGCCACCTTCTTTGCCACCGGCAAGTTTGCGTGTGCCGCAGACGGCATCCCGCGGTACATCGGAAAATCGCTGATCAGGGGATAGAAATAGCGGCGCGCAAAAATGCCGTTATCGTGCAATTTCTTGTACAGCACATCGCGCGCAAGCGGATAGTCCGGCTGCACCAGTATCGGGAAATAGGCATAGTTCGATACCTTCTCGCCTGTAGTCGGCAGGCAATGGATGCCCTGAACGCCGACCAGTGCATCGCGGTAACGGGCATCGATTATTTTGCGTTGCCGCAAGGCTGCATCAATGCCTTTGAGTTGCAGCAGGCCGAAAGCGGCATTGATCTCGCTCATCTTGCCGTTGATACCGGCTGCCACCACCGTCACCTCGTCCACAAAACCGAAATTCTTCAGGTGGTCGATACGCTGTTTGGTTTTGGCATCGTGGCAAATGATGGCGCCGCCTTCAAAAGTGTTGAACACTTTGGTGGCATGGAAACTCAATATCGACAAGTCGCCGTGGTTGAGCACGCTGTCGTTGCGGTATTGCACGCCAAATGCGTGCGCCGCGTCGTAGATCACTTTCAGTCCGTAGTTGTCGGCAATTTTTTCGATGCGAGCGACGTCGCAGGGATGTCCATAACAATGCACCGGCATGATGGCCGTAGTTTGCGGGGTAATGGCCGCTTCGATCTTGTCCGGATCGAGGTTGAGCGTAACCGGATCAATATCCACAAACACCGGTTTGATACCGTTCCACAACAGGGAGTGTGCTGTAGCCACAAATGAATACGGCGTGGTTATGACTTCGCCCGTGATGCGCAAGGATTGCAAAGCGGTAATGAGCGCCACAGTGCCGCTCGTGAACAAACATACATGTTTGACGCCCAGATAATCGCAAAGCGCCTGTTCCAGCTGATGATGGAAAGGACCGTTATTGGTGAGCCATTTGCTGTCCCAGATTTGTTGCAGGTAGGGAATGAATTCTTCCAGCGGCGGCAACAACGGTTGCGTCACATAGATAGGCGATTTATTGTTTTGTTCTGTCATTTGCCTTCCCCTTGCGTTGTTTCGGCAATATCTTGCCGGGTTATCTCAAAGGATTCTGCCGGTAAATCTGCACACCAGCGACGCCACATGACGCGCAAGGCGCGTTCCAGTCCTGCGGCGATTTGCTCCGGATGCCCTATTGCCGATTGCGCCAGTCGTTCACGCAAACTGGATCGCAATTCTGCAAGCGCTTCCGGCCTACCCGCCCAGGACACCCCCTTCTGCACAAAATCTGCCGCATCATGGGCTACAAATCCATCCAGACCAACATGCCCCAGAATCGAGGCGCCAGTGCGTCCCGCTGTTGTGCTGCCGGACAATGTGATTGTCGGCACACCCATCCATAATGCGTGCAGGGTCGTGGTTCCACCGTTATATGGAAAAGTGTCCAGGCAGATATCAACCTGATGATGCAATCCCAGGTAGCTTTGCATATCGCCGCGCGCATGAAAATCCAGGCGCTCACGCGGAATTTTTTCCTGCACAAACCATGCAAGCAGCGCACCGCACTTTTCTTCCCCCGGCATGCCTCCCAATAACAGCCGTGAGTCCGGCAAAGCACGCAAGAGCTGCGACCACAGCGCGACCACTGTCCGGCTGAGCTTGCTCACCCGGTTGAAGCTGCCGAAAGTCACGTAGCCGTTAGCCAAAGCGGGCAGACCGTTCACCGGAGGCGCATCTTTACTCGGCAAGAATGGCGCACTGGACGGCAACCGCACAATTTTCTCCGTGAACTGCTCGTCGTATTGCCCGGGCGGGAAAGCAAACCGATCCGATAAATAATAATCCATGGCGCGCAGACCCGTTGTGCCCGGATAACCCATCCAGGTGGCCTGCACCGGCGCCGGTTTACGCGCGAAGACCCGCAGGCGATTTTTTGCACTGTGTCCCGACAGGTCGATCAGGATATCAATACGGTCGGCACGTATCTTTTCCGCCAGAACCGTGTCCGACAAGCTGTCAATTTGATGCCAGTGCGCAAAATACCCGCGCAACCGTTGGGTGACGCTGTCTTCAATCGAATGGTTGGAGTAGGCGTGCAGCGACAAAAGCGGATAGCCGGCCAGATGCGTCATGACCAGTTCAAAAAAGTAAGCAATGGCGTGATTGCGAAAGTCGCCCGAAACTATCCCGACCTGCAAAATTCTTTCCGGATCTCGCAAATTGCCATGCTGAATAAAATTGGCACGGAATGGAGTTTCAAACTGTTCGCCAAACCTGCGGTGTTCGGAAAAAAGCATCTGCGCATCCATCGTTCCGATTTGCGAGAGACAAAATAACAGGTTGCTGTGGGCTTCGGCAAAATCCGGATTGATTTGCAGCGCCCTTCTCCAACTGGCCTCGGCCTCGGCCAGTCGGCCCAAATCGTGCAGCACACCGCCCAGGTTGCAGTGCGCAGTGGCGTAATCCGGATTAATCTCCAGCGCCCGCCGATAACTGGCTTCGGCCTCACCCAGCCGGCCCAGATCATTGAGGACAATGCCGAGATTATTATTCAACACATCGGCGTATTCCGGATTGCTCTGCAACGCATGCCGGTAACTGGCTTCAGCCTCCTCCGGACGTCCCAGCCTGTTCAAAATGACGCCCAGCGCACTATGGGCTTCCGCGTAATCCGGTTTGATCTGTAGTGCTCGCCTGTAGCTGTCCTCGGCTTCGGTCGGTCGGCCCGAATCCTTGAAAATCCCGCCGAGGTTGTAATGTGCTTCCGCGTAATGCGGATTGATTTGCAGCGCGCACCGGAAGCTGGCCTCGGCTTCATCCAGCCGCACTGAATCCTTGAGAACAATGCCCAGGTTGTTGTAAGCCTCCGCATACTCCGGATTGATCTGCAGTGCCCGCCGATAACTGGCTTCTGCCTCGTCCAGACGTCCTGTTTCCCGAAGGACAGAGCCGAGATTGTTGCACGCCTTGGCGTAATCAGGTTTGATCTGCTGCGCCCGCCGGTAACAAGTTTCGGCCTCATCCAACTGTCGCTTATCCTGCAGAACCGAACCCAGGTTGCTGTGTGCCTGGGCATATTGCGGATTGATTTTTATCGCACGCCGGTAGCTGGCCTCTGCCTCGGCTTGGCGACCCAGCCCCTGTAAGGTGATACCCAGATTGTTGTGTGCCTCGGCATCACTGGGCAGCAGCGCGACTGTTCTTTGCATGGGGATTAGCGCGTCCGCGTTGCGCCCCGTCAGACTGAAAATCACACTCAGCATTTTCCAGCCTATCCAGTGCCGGGGAAATTTCACCGTCATCGTCTGCGCGAGGTTTTCTGCTTCCGCAAAATTCTGCTGGTTGAACAGCGCCACCAATGCGTTGATCTCTTGCGGGGAAGGTTCATTCCCCTTGTACGGGACGGATTTCCCGGATGCTTTCATGTTCATTCAGCCCTGCCACACAGACATGTGGCCATTGACCGGTTTGCCATGCTCGGTACGAATCTGCGTGGCGACTATTTCCAGAATCCGGAATCCGTTGGTGGAGGCAAGCCCGGACAGATACTCAACCGAGTGCGCATAGCGGCCGGTATTTTCCAGCCGGTATCCCGAATCGCTCCCCGATACGGCTTCCATGCTTTCCGTAGAGAATGCAAAAATACCTCCCGCAGACAGCAGTCGCTTAATTTCGCCGACAATCTCATCCAGCTTGCCCGCATACACGAACACGTCGGCGGCAATCACCAGGCCGTAACTGGAAGCCGGTTCAGCATGCATCATGGAGAGCAAGTCGGCACGCACCAATCGCTGATACAAATTGCGTGCCCGGGCTTTTTCCAGCATTTTTGCGGAAAGATCGACCCCGACCAGTTGTTTCGCATAGGGCGCAATTTCGGGACCGATCAAACCGGTTCCGCAGCCCAGATCAAGAACATTACATTTTTCTGCAACCGGCAAATGCTGCGCAATCAGCGCGACCAGTTTTTTGGGAATGTCGTATTGAAGCACTTGCTGCAAATGGGTATCGAACCTCTCGGCGTAATTGTCAAACACGTTCTCGACATACTGGTCGGGAGCACGTTCCGTTTGTTGCCCGGTCAGCGATGCAATCTGATACTGGGCAATCACGTCTCCGGGAGTGAGACGGACGCGTTCCTTGAAATGTGCCAATGCCTCTTCAAACCGGCCCAGATGCTGTAGCGTGATCCCCAGGCTGCTATGCGCATCGGCGTAATCCGGATTGATCTTTAACGCCTGTTGGCAACTGATCACCGCTTCTTCCGGTCGACCCAGACTATGCAGGGTGATACCCAGGTTGCAATGCGCCTCGGCGGAATCCGGGTTGATCTGCAGCGCACGCCGGTAGCTTGCCTCGGCTTCGACCAGTTGGCCCATATTGTGCAGGGTCATGCCCAGATTGCAGTGTGCCACGGCGAAATCCGGTTTGATCTGCAGCGCACGCCGGTAACTGGCCTCAGCCTCGTCCGGTCGCCCCTGACTCTGCTGGGCAAAACCCAGATTGCAAAGTGCCTCGGCGTTGGACGGATTGATCTGCAGCGCGCGCTTGAGGCTCACTTCTGCTTCAGCAGACCTGCCCAGATCCTGCAACGTGGCGCCCAGATTGCAATGGGCATTGGAGTCCTCCGGCGACAGTACAGCCGCTTTCTGCATGGGCAATAGCGCATCTGCCGACTGCCCCATTTGCTTGAGTACCGCGCCCAGTACATTCCATCCAAACCCGTGCTGCGGGAAGCGTTCGGTAAGCGATTTGGCAAGCCTTGCTACTTCTGCATAGCGCCCTTCGTTGAACATGGCCACGATCAGACTCCGCTCATGCGCAGCAGGTTCTTTTCCCTTGTGAGATGCCGCTTTATCCGGCTTGCCCGGTTTGGGCTTTTTGGCTACAGACTGATGATCTGCATGTGCTGGTTTTGCTGCCTGCGCGCTTCCTTCCAGCAGCTGCGCCAATGCATTGATCTCATTTCCCTGCAGCCCCTGCTGCCGGGCCAGCGCCAGCATTTGTCGCGCATCTTCCATCTGTCCAGCCTGATACAGTGCATCGATGCAGCTTAACCAGTATTGCCCGCGTGTCGGATCGGCTTCCAGTGCCACCATGAAATGGGGCAATCCGGCAGCAGGCTGTTTCAGCTGCACCGACAAAACGCCCAGGTTGTGATTTGCTTCCGGATGATGCGGTTCGATTTGCAGAATGGCGCGATAAAGCTTTTCGGCGAGTTCCATTTGCCCCGCCTGATGCTGAATAACGGCCTGGTGTAAAGCCTGTTCTATCGCCTGAGCAGTTTGCTGTGGGGAAGTATCAATGGTCATTTGTCTGCCACTTAAAGTTTCACTTCAAATGAATCCGCCGACATTCCCGGGGATTGAGTGCCAAAAATGCAGCGATCAGACCTGCATGTTCATGATGTCGTTATAGGCCGCCACCACTTTGTTGCGCACCTGCACGGCCGTCTGGAACGAAATATTGGCCTTTTGCATGGCGATCATCGTATCACTCAAACTCACCTTGTCATCGCCCAGCACAAAGGCTTTTTGCATATCTTCGGCCTGGTGTTGCGCCTGATTGACGCCGTCCAGCGAAGATTTCAACACATTGGCAAAATCAACGCCCCCGGTCGCGGCAGGGGTTTGCACCGGCTGTCCTTGGGCGGCAGCCATCGCCGCGCGCATCTGGGCCAGCAGATTATCCACATTGGAAACGTTCATACTCATGGTCCACCTCCTTCTTCCATGACGGCACTGTACGCGCGTGCAGCGCCCGCCTAGCTTTGGAAAAGCACCCGATTTACCCCGCTTTTCGGCTTACCAATCTTGCTTTGCAGGCCGATAATGCACAGCATGAGGGAGTGACCCTTGTTTCGATCTGGAAGAAAAGCATGGCTGATACGGACACCAATTCCACCCCTTCTTTGACCCGGCTGCTCTTCGGCATGCCCAACCAGCAAAAGCTCGGCCTGATCATCGCCGTGGCTTCGACGGTGGCTTTGCTGGCGGGATTGTTCATGTGGGGACAGACGCCTGATTACCGCGTGCTTTACGCCAATTTGGCCGAACGCGACGGCGGCGCCGTCATTGAGTCGCTGCAACAACAGAATATTCCCTACAAATTCTCCGACGGCGGCACCCTGATGGTACCCGCCGACAAGGTGCATGAAGTGCGCCTGCAAATGGCCGCGAAAGGCCTGCCCAAGGGAGGTGCAGTCGGTTTTGAGCTGATGGAGAACCAGAAATTCGGCACCAGCCAGTTTCTCGAACAGGTGAATTACCAGCGTGCGCTGGAAGGGGAATTGGCGCGCTCGGTGGAAACCATGGCCTCGGTCGCCAGTGCCCGCGTGCATCTGGCCATTCCCAAACAAACGGTGTTCGTCAAGGAACAACAGAAACCCAGCGCCTCGGTCGTGCTGGCACTGCATGCCGGAAGCACTTTGGACTCAGGCCAGGTCAGCGCGATTGTGCACCTGATTTCGAGCAGCGTTCCCAACATGCCCGCGCAGGGCGTTACTGTTGTAGACCAGACCGGCACGCTGTTGAGCTCGGCACGTGACAGTAGTGCCGAACAATTGATGGACGCGACGCAACTCAAATACGTACGCCAGATCGAGCAGGATTACGTCAAGCGTATCGAGGATATTCTGATCCCGATCACCGGCATGCAGAATGTGCGCGCCCAGGTCACCGCCAACCTCGATTTCTCGCAGACCGAACAAACCGCAGAGAGCTATAAGCCCAACCAACCGCCCAATCAGGCCGCCGTGCGCAGCCTGCAAACGATGGAATCGCTGAACGGCACCACCGGCACGGGTGGCGTCCCCGGGGCATTGACCAACCAACCGCCCGTACCGGCCACCGCGCCCCTCGTCGCCCCTGCCAATGCGGCCACCGGTGCAGGTGCCAACAGCGTTGCCAGCAACACGCACAAGGAACTAACTACCAATTACGAAGTCGACCGTACCATTCAGCACACCAAGTTGCCGGTGGGCAGCATCAAGCGCCTGTCCATTGCCGTGGTGGTGAATAACCCCACTAGTACCGGCAAGGATGGCAAGGTTACTTCCCGTCCCTACACCGAAGCCGAAAAAGCGCAGATCACTGCTTTGGTCAAGGAGACCGTCGGCTTCGATGCAAAACGCGGCGACAGCTTCAACCTGCTCAACAGCGCTTTCAACAACACGGCGCAGGAAATCCTGCCGGAAATTCCGATGTGGAAACAGCCCGACACCATTGCGATGGTCAAGGATATCTTCAAATTTCTGCTGATTGCGGGCGGTATCGGCTTCCTGTTGTTCGGCGTGATCAAGCCGGCCTTCAAGACCATCACCACGCAAAGCGCAGCGCAGGAAGAGGCCTGGGCGCAGCAACAGGTGACGCACCATACTGGTGGCGCAGCCGGTCTCTATGCCGCGCAACAAAATGCCAACTCTTACGAGGACAACCTGCAGCTTGCCAAGCAACTGGCAAAAGAAGAGCCCAAGATCGTCGCCTCGGTGGTCAAGCAATGGGTGAACAAAGATGAGTGACGTTGGAGCCCACAAGAGCGCCATTCTGCTCATGACACTCGGCACCACCGAGGCTGCCGAAGTGATGAAGTATCTCGAGCCGAAAGAGGTGCAGAAGATCAGCTCCGCGATGGTCGCGCTGAAAAATTTGTCGCGCGAGGATATCTCAACCGTGTTCGAGGAGTTCCATACGGAGGCCGCCGAAAAAACCTCGATCGGCATGGATTCCGACGAATACATTCGCGACATGCTGACCAAGGCACTAGGCGACGACAAGGCCGCCGGCCTGATCGACCGAATCCTGCACAACAGCGACACCAGCGGCATCGAGAGCCTGAAATGGATGGATCCAGCTTCTGTTGCCGACCTGATCGCCAATGAACATCCGCAAATCATCGCCACCATCATGGTACATCTGGAGCCGGAACAGGCGGCCGCAGTGATGGCATTGTTGCCTGAACGTGTTCGCAACGACGTAATGCTGCGCATTGCCACCCTGGACAGCGTGCAACCCACCGCTCTGCAGGAATTGAACGATGTACTGACCAAGCTGCTTGCCGGCAATGCAGTAGGCAAGAAGAGCATACGTGGCGGCGTCAAGACTGCCGCCGAGATCCTCAACTACATGGGCAACCAGGAAGCCGTGCTGGAATCGGTGCGCGGCCATGATGCCGATCTGGCGCAGAAAATGATGGACGAGATGTTCGTGTTCGAGGATCTATTGGAAGTGGAAGATCGCGGCATCCAGCTCATCCTGCGCGAAGTTCAGTCCGAATCTCTCATCGTCGCGCTCAAGGGTGCCAGCGAAGAACTGCGCGAGAAGATTTTCAAGAACATGTCGCAACGCGCCGCCGAAATGCTGCGCGAGGATCTGGAAGCCAAGGGTCCGGTCCGCCTCAGCGAAGTGGAATCCGAGCAGAAGGAAATTCTCAAGGTTGTGCGCCGTCTGGCCGACGAAGGCCAGGTAATGCTGGGCGGCAAGGGAGAGGAAGAGTATGTCTGATCTGGTCACAATGCCTGCACCCGAAGTGGCCCCCGAAAATCTCACTGCCTGGCAACGCTGGGAAGCGCCGAATTTCGAGGGAAGTACTGTCTTCCGCTCAGGCGGCGTGGCACTTCCTACAGCATCTCAGGTTGAAGGAATACATCGTCAGGCACGCGATGAAGGTTTCCAGGCCGGCTATGCCGAAGGCTTGCAGAAAGCACTGCAGGAAAATCAGCGTTTTTCCGAACTGATCAGCGTATTCGAGCAACAAATGGATGAACAGGTCGCAAGCGAATTGCTGGCTCTGTCGCTGGACATTGCACGCCAGGTACTGCACCAGGCGCTCAAGGTAAATCCGGAATTGTTGCTGGGCGTGGTTCGCGAAGCAATCGGTACGTTACCGCACGTCAATCAGGGTGCACATCTGATATTACATCCGGACGATGCTGCACTGGTGCGTGAACACATGGGCGAGCAGTTGACACATTCCGGCTGGAAAATCTTCGAGGACGCACGCGTCGAGCGCGGCGGCGCGCGTATCGAGACCGCCAATAGCCAGATTGATGCATCGCTGGAGACCCGCTGGAAACGCGTGGTCGCCGCACTGGGGCAGGACACGACATGGTTGATAAAGGATGAAGGTTCTTGAATGAACAACAGCCCTGACATAGTTGCCCAAGACCCGCCATTCAGTGAAGGGCTGTCGGAGGCTGCGCCCGCAAACGGCCGCTCCGCAGTAACGTGTCTCAACCTCCACCAACAGCGCTGGCAAGACCTGCTGCATCTGAACCGCGACATCGTCGCGCAGAGCAACCCTTTGCAGGTAAGCGGACACTTGACCAAAGTTACTGGATTGGTGATGGAAGCGGTCGGTCTGCGCATGGCGGTGGGCAGCACCTGCTGGATCGAATTGCCGAACAATCGCATCGAAGCGGAAGTAGTCGGGTTTGCGGGTGACAGACTGTTCCTGATGCCTGAAAACGACGTGCAGGGCCTGGTTCCCGGTGCGCGTGTAACCCCTGCCGAACCCTTGCGCACCCCGGTCACCATCGGACAACGTCAACCGCTACGCCGCCGCGCCGCCGACTTGGCGCGTCATTTGCCTGTCGGCGAACATTTGCTGGGACGCGTACTTGACGGCGCAGGGCGTCCGCTTGACCAATTCGGCCCCCTGCTGGAAAGCAGGACTGCTCCGCTGCAAAGCCGCCCGATCAATCCGCTGGAACGCGCAGCCATCAAGGATGCGCTGGATGTTGGCGTGCGCGCCATCAACAGTCTGCTGACCGTCGGTCGCGGCCAGCGCATGGGCCTGTTCTCGGGTTCCGGCGTCGGCAAGAGTGTACTGCTCGGCATGATGGCGCGTTACACCAGTGCCGATGTAATCGTGGTCGGTCTGATCGGCGAACGCGGTCGCGAAGTGAAGGAATTCATCACCGATATTCTGGGCAAGGAAGGCCTGGCACGTTCGGTGGTGGTCGCCGCGCCTGCCGACACCAGCCCGCTGATGCGCCTGCAGGGCGCTGCCTATGCCACCACCATCGCAGAATATTTCCGCGACCAGGGCAAGAACGTGCTGTTGATCATGGATTCGCTTACCCGCTACGCCATGGCACAGCGTGAGATCGCGCTGGCCATCGGCGAACCGCCCGCCACCAAAGGCTATCCGCCCTCGGTGTTCGCCAAGTTGCCGCAACTGGTGGAGCGCGCCGGCAACGGTGCTGAAGGCGGCGGCTCGATCACCGCTTTCTATACCGTGCTGACCGAGGGCGACGATCCGCAAGATCCCATCGCCGACAGCGCGCGCGCCATCCTCGACGGGCACATTGTGCTATCGCGCCGCCTCGCGGAACAGGGGCACTACCCCGCCATCGACATCGAAGCTTCGATCAGCCGCGCCATGAACCATCTGGTCAGCCCGCAACACTTCCAGCAGGTGCAACGCTTCAAGCACCTGTATGCGCACTACCAGCGCAACCACGACTTGATCAGCGTAGGCGCCTATGTCCAGGGCAGCGACCCGCTGCTGGACCAGGCCATTGTGTTGTATCCGCGCCTGGAGCATTTTCTCAAGCAGGGCATGTACGAGTCGGAGGCCTATGCTTCGAGCATGGAAAAATTCTCCGAACTGTTTCCGACTGAAAGTTGATGAGCAAATATGATCAAGCCTTTTTCACTGCAACCCCTGGTTCACCTGGCGCAACAGAAAAACGATGCCGCCACCAAGAAGCTCGGCCAGCTCAACCGGCAGCATCAGACTGCGCAGGAAAAGCTGGATGCCCTGCAGCAATATCGCAAGGACTACCAGTTGAAATTCCAGGAAGAAGCGAAGCTGGGCATGGCACCGGGCGACATGAAGAATTTTCAGGACTTCATCGGCCGCCTGGACCAGGCCATACAGCAGCAGACCTCGGTCATTGAAAAGACCAAGGCCGGCGTACAAAGTGGCCGCACCGAATTGATGGATACAACACGCAAGATGAAGTCTTTCGACACCTTGGCGCAGCGCCATATCGATGCGGAAAAAAAACTGGAAGCCAAGAGCGAACAACGCATTCAGGATGAACACACCGGAAATTTTGCCGCCCGCCGGGCGACCGAAAAAGACAGTGATAAATAATCACAGGAGCTAATGCCATGACCAGTCTGCCCATCACCACCAGCGCGCCGCAAAATGCAGCGGCTGCCAAACAGGCCTCCAATTCCTCCGATAGTGGCGACATGCAAAACAGCCAGCCTTTCGGAGAGGTACTGGCCCGCCAGATCAGCGATCCGGCGGCAAAGGAAACCAAAGTCAGTAGCAAGCTCGCCATCGATGCGTTGAACCAGCTAGCTACCGACGCTGCCAAAAAGGATGTTGGCGACGACAAGAAATCCGATGCCACCGTGCCGGACAGCGCCGCCACGACTTTGCCAGCCGACATGCTGGCCGCCTTGCTTCCGCAAGCCATGAATACATCGAATGCGACTTCAGTCAAAACATCTGGCTCAGAAAGCAAGAGCGACAGCTCCACGATCAATACAACTGCAGATCAAAGCAAGCCCGGTATCGCATCGCTGAAAGCCACCCTGCAATCCGGCATTACCCCGAAAGCTGCAACTGCAGCAACGGCTGTAACCGAAACACCAGTCAAGGAAACACCTGCTGCAGCCACAGGCGCCACACAGGTCAATCGCGCTCCTACCAGTACCGAACTGAACACCGCGCTACGCGAAGCAGTCAGCGTTGCCGCTCAGCAACCAAACTCTGCCCCGCAATCGAATGCTGCAGCGCTCGCTTCGCTGCAGAACACTGCTGCAAGCATCGCAGCACCCGCCTTGCAGCCCGTGCAGGTGACAATCAGCACGCCGGTCAACCAGGACAAATGGGCCGACGAATTCAGCCAGAAGATCACCTGGCTGGCTTCTTCAAATCAGGATCAGACGGCAGAACTGCATCTCAATCCTCCGCAGCTGGGACCGCTGGATGTGGTCATCAAGGTCAGCGGCGACCAGGCGACCGCGCTATTCACTTCGCCACACGCCGCCGTCCGGGAAGCGGTGGAACAGGCCATGCCCAGGCTGCGCGAAATGCTGGCCGACAACGGCATCATGCTGGGCAACACCACGGTCAGCGATCAAACGCCGCGCGACCAGGGGCAATCCGGTGCGCAACGCTCTGTCGCCCCGATTGGCAACAACGACATCCGGGACACCTCGACGATCAGCAACAGTACCACCCGGGTATCCCCAATCTCGCGTCATAACGGTATAGTGGATACATTCGCCTGAGGGTGAAATAAGGTCGGTTTTCCGTCTTATTCCACCGATGGCAGGCGAGGGATCAACTCCATAATGCCAATCAACTACAAGGAATCGCGAGATGCAAAAACCACCCGCCAAATCAGCGCCAGCACCCGCCGCAAAGGAAGAGGCTCCCGTAGCTGCGCCACCAAAAAGCAAGAAAATGCTGATCATCGTCATTGTTGTGTTGCTGATGATCATCGCTGGCGGAGCTGGCTGGTTCTTCAGTAAAGGATCCGCTCCTGCCGCAGGCGCCGGCCATGAAGAGGCTGCGAAAAAAACCGAGCCCGCACGTGAGGCGAAATTCGTCGCGCTGGGCGAGAACTTCACCGTCAATCTCCAACGCGAAGAAGGCGACCAGTATCTGCAGGCCGGTATCACGCTGAAAATCCTGCAGCCGGAACTGGAAGAAAAGATCAAGGCCCAGATGCCGGAAATCCGCAGCAAACTGCTGTTCCTGCTCTCCGCCAAGAAACCTTCCGAACTGCAAACAATGGAGGGTAAGAAAAAATTGATCGCCGAGATCATTGCCGAAGTCGATGGAGCACTCGGCCTGGGCGCTGCAACGACTGCGACACCAGAAGCCGTACCGGCAGATGCCGCCGCCTCCGCACCGTCCGCAGTTCAACCTGCTCCGGTTCTGGAACCGAAAACCACAGGCGTGGTGGATGTGTTGTTCACCTCATTCATTATCCAATGACGACAAAGTGAAGCCATGAGCAAGGAATTTCTCTCCCAGGATGAAGTCGACTCGCTGCTGCGAGGCGTCACGGGCGAAGCCGAAGAAACAAAAGCGGACGTTCCCGAGGGAGAAGTACGCCCTTACAACATGGCGACGCAGGAACGCATTGTGCGTGGGCGCATGCCCACCATGGAAATCATCAATGAACGTTTCGCCCGACTGTTCCGTATCGCTCTTTACAACTTCATCCACCGCAGTTCTGAAGTTTCGGTCGGGCCGGTCAAGGTACTGAAGTTCTCCGAGTTCATCCGCAACCTGCCCGTCCCCGCCAACCTGAATCTGGTGCAGGTCAAACCGCTGCGCGGCAATGCATTGTTCATTTTCGATCCCAATCTGGTATTCATGGTGGTCGACAGCATGTTCGGCGGCGACGGGCGTTTCCATACGCGCGTCGAAGGCCGCGAGTTCACGCAGACCGAGCACCGCATCATCCTGAAGCTGCTCGATGTGCTGTTCCAGACCTACGGCAAATCCTGGGAGCCGGTGTACAAACTGGACTTCGAGTTCATTCGCTCGGAAGTCAATCCGCAGTTTGCCAACATTGCCACTCCGAACGAAGTAGTTGTGGTGACGACTTTCGAAGTTGAGTTTACCGGCGTTGGTGGTTCCATCCACATCTGCATGCCTTACGCGATGATTGAGCCGATCCGCGAATTGCTCTACAGCACCATGCAGGGCGATCACTTCATTGCCGACAAGCGCTGGCTGCACATGCTTTCCAAGCAAATACAGTCTGCCGAAATCGAACTGACTGCGGTACTTGGCCATGCCAATATGAATCTGGATCAGGTGCTGAAGATGCACAACGGCGACGTAATCGCTCTTGACGTGAACGAGAACATTGAAGTGCAGGTCGATGGTGTACCGGTGATGGAATGCAAGTATGGCGCATCCAATGGGCAGTACGCGCTGAAGGTGGAAAAGATGCTGGCTACGGAACCTGGTGAGCCGCTTAATGGAGGAAAGAATCATGGCTGAAGAGACGAAAGAACAGATCAGCGCGGACGATTGGGGTGCCGCGATGGCGGAGCAGGCGGCCAGCACGCCCGCAGCGCAACCGGCCGTGTTCGAGCAATTGGGCGGTGGCGGCGGCGCAACAGCGCACAACGACCTTGACATGATCCTCGACATCCCGGTGCAACTCACCGTGGAGCTGGGACGCACCAAGATGCCAATCAAGAATCTGCTGCAACTGGCACAGGGCTCGGTCGTGGAACTGGCCGGCATGGCGGGCGAACCGCTGGACGTGCTGATCAACGGCTTCCTCATCGCGCAGGGCGAAGTGGTGGTGGTGAACGACAAACTGGGTATCCGCCTCACCGACATCATTACCCCGTCGGAGCGTCTGCGCCGCATCAACAAATAGCCGGGAAACCATCATGCAGAAACGTCTTCTTGCTGCCCTCGCTGCAGCATTCTTCTCCCCGCTCGCCCTCGCGGCCGATGTAACGCGTCCCGCTTACGTGCCACCGCCCGCAGCAGCCGTGTCTTCCGGCAGTGTGTTGCAGGTCATCCTGAGTCTGATACTGGTGCTGGCAGCGGTCTTTGTTGTGGGCTGGATACTGAAGCGCATCAACCTGCCGCAACAGGGCGCGGGCAATGCGCTCAAGGTTATCAGCGGTGTTGCCGTCGGTCAGCGCGAACGTATCGTGCTGGTGGAAGTGAATGACACCTGGCTGGTGGTCGGCGTCGCACCCGGACAGGTCAACGCGCTGCACACCATGCCCAAGGGCAGCTTGCCTGCCGCTTCAAACCCCATGACAGGCGACGACAACAAATTCCAGGGCTGGCTGAAGCAGATGATGGAGAAACGTAATGTCCGTTAAAAGGATCATGACTGCTGTACTGCTGTTTGCGATGAGCGCTTCCGCGCTAGCCGCCGAAACCGGCATGCTGGCTCTGACCAGCACCCCCGCCCCCGGCGGTGGACAGACTTACACACTCAGCCTGCAAACGCTGATTCTGATTTCATCGCTCACGTTCTTGCCGGCCATTCTGCTCATGATGACCGGCTTCACGCGCATCATCATTGTATTGTCGCTGTTGCGCTCCGCCATCGGCACACAATCCTCGCCGCCTAATCAGGTACTGGTCGGGCTGGCACTGTTCCTCACCTTTTTTGTGATGTCGCCGGTGCTGGACAAGATATACACCGAGGCCTATCTGCCCTTTAGCGAAAACAAGATCTCTCTGCAACAGGCCTACGACAAGGGCAGCGTACCGCTCAAGGCCTTCATGCTGCGCCAGACGCGCGAAACCGACCTTGCCCTGTTTGTGCGCATCTCCAACAGCGAAGCGCTGGAAAGCGCAGAAGACGTTCCACTCAAGATACTGGTTCCTGCCTACGTCACCAGTGAATTGAAGACCGCATTCCAGATCGGATTTGTAGTGTTCATCCCCTTCCTCATCATCGACATGGTGGTGGCCAGCGTGCTGATGTCGATGGGTATGATGATGGTGTCGCCTGCCGTTATTTCGCTGCCGTTCAAAATCATGCTGTTCGTATTGGCGGACGGCTGGAACTTGCTGATCGGCTCGCTTGTACAGAGTTTTTATACTTAGAAAGGCAGTCGCTAGTCGTTAGACGCTAGTTTTTAGTTAAAAAAAACAGCGAAGCGACAACCCTGACTAGCGACTAATAACCAAGGACTGGAGGAAAGCAACATGAACCCGGAATCGGTAATGACCATAGGTCAACAAGCACTGGAATTGACGCTGATGGTGTCTGCGCCGCTGCTGCTCACTGCACTTGTCATAGGCTTGATCGTCAGTATTTTTCAGGCGGCGACGCAAATCAACGAGATGACGTTGTCGTTCATCCCCAAGCTGGTCGGCATGTTCGCCGTGCTCATCATTTCCGGCCCGTGGATGATCGGCATTCTGCTGGATTACATGACGCGACTCTTCAGCAGCATTCCGTACATGGTTGGTTGACGTCGTGAATAACCTACTGCGCGATCAATCTGCTGCGTTGCGCGGTATTGTCTCCGGCATAACGCGCTTCGCGCATGAGCCTTCACCGAAACTCCGTTTTCGCAATCCGGGGTCGCGCAGCGACAGACATAAAGTACATTCCGGTTGCTGCGCTCCGTGCGCCTTGCATCTCGATCTGCTCGTCACGGTTCTTCATCGACGTCACGAGGAATTGATACCGTGATCAGTTTCACCAGCGCTCAGCTCTCCGCCTGGCTCGCCGCCTTCATCTTTCCGCTCGCCCGTATCCTCGCGCTTGTCGCCAGTTCGCCGATCTTCGGCAACAAGGAGGTTCCCGCACGCATCAAGGTCGGGTTTGCATTTGCAATCACCATCATCATCGCGCCTACCCTCAACATCCCGTCCGATCTGGATCCGGCCTCCGGGCTGGGTTTGTTTGTACTGATGCAGCAGATCGTCGCCGGGCTCATCATGGGGTTCACCATCCGGCTCATCTTCTCTTCGGTGGAAATGGCAGGCGACCTCGCGGGCATGCAAATGGGACTGGGCTTCGCCAGCTTCTATGACCCGCAGAATGCAACCTTTACACCCGTGATCGCGCAGTTTCTCGGCATCCTCGCCGCGCTGATCTTTCTCGCCGCCGACGGGCATCTCTACATGCTGGCAGCCATGTCCGACAGCTTCCGCAGTTTTCCCATCGGTGCCAGCGTTCCGTCCGCCCATGCGTTCCTGACCATTGCGGAATGGGGCAGCACATTGTTCAGCAACGCCCTGCAATTCGCCTTGCCGTTGATCGGCGCACTGCTCATCACCAACCTCGCGCTCGGCATCCTCACCCGCAGTGCACCGCAACTCAATATCTTCGCGGTCGGCTTCCCCATCACCATCGCGATCGGCTTTGCTGCCCTGATGCTGACGATTCCCTACCTCGCGCCATTGATGGAGTATTTCACTCATGCCGGACTGGACACTGTATCGCGCGTCATGCAGCAGCTCGGGACACATTGAATCCGGACATTCTTTTATCCGCCACTCCGTTCCCCGAAGTGGGTCCCACAGGTCATAAAATCGTCGGATACTGTCATTGATTCGTCATCTGAGCCAATAAATGGAGGCTTATCTCCATGGTTCAGCCTCTGTACGAGGCACTCCACAGCTTGGCACGGGTCTTGCATTCCCATAAGCACGGCAGGTCTTTTCCCAAGTAAAACAATCAAGAACAAAGCGGGAAAAGAACTCACAACAACACAGAAATCAGGAAATATCATGGCCAAGACAATATGGACTTCAAATCTGAACACCGGGATTGTATCAATCGACAACCAGCACAAGAAGATTGTGGAATACATCAACCAGCTTGACGATGCGCGCTCCGCCGGGGGGAAAAAGGAGCTTGTCGCCAAAGTGATCGACAACCTGGTGAGCTACACGATTTCTCATTTCAAATATGAAGAGAGAATGCTCGAACAGGCGGAATACCCTTTCCTGAAGGCGCACCAGAATGTGCATCAGCTCTTCACAAAACGTTTAGCTGGATATCAGGAGCAATTCAAACGCGGGGAGAACATCTCGGAAGAATTGCACACCATGATGTTCAACTGGCTGTTCGGCCATATCAAACACGACGATATGGATTATGTTCCTTCGATAACAGACAATCTGTCCCTGCAGGACGATTTCACAGAAAACAAAAAAGGCATTTTCGGCAGATTGTTCGGCTGATTGGCCTTATCCCGAAATTCGTCCGCGAACTTGGGCGGGCCGTAGTTATAATTACGGCCTTTGCCTCAAGATCACGCTCATGCCGCACAACAAAGTACCCCAACTCATCTGCCCCGCCGGCAGCTTGCCCGCCCTGAAAGCGGCCATCGATAACGGCGCCGACGCCGTCTATCTCGGCTACAAAAATGACACCAACGCACGCAATTTCGCCGGACTAAATTTCGACGACAAGGCGCTGCGCGACGGTATCCGTTATGCGCAATCAAAGAAACGTGAAGTGTTGATGGCGATCAACACCTTCGCCCAGCCGGGCCGCGTTGCAGACTGGCAGCGCGCAGTCGACGGCGCCGCCGAGCTCGGCGTGAATGCGGTGATCCTCGCCGATGTCGGCCTGCTCGATTACGCCTCCAAACGCCATCCCGATTTGCGTCTACATCTGTCGGTGCAGGGTTCAGCCACCAGTTATGAGGCGGTGAATTTTGCACAGCGCGAATTCGGCGTGCGCCGTGCCGTACTCCCGCGTGTACTGACACTGGCGCAGGTCGAAAACGTGATCAAGAACACCACAGTCGAGATCGAAGTGTTCGGTTTCGGCAGCCTGTGCGTGATGAACGAGGGCCGCTGCTGGCTTTCTTCCTACGCCACCGGCGAGTCGCCGAATACAGTGGGCGCCTGCTCACCGGCCAAATATGTCAAATGGGAGAAGTCGCCGGGCATGATGTCGACGCGACTGAATGGGATTCTGATTGACCGCTTCGGCGACAATGAAGCTGCCGGTTACCCGACACTGTGCAAGGGGCGTTTTGAAGTAAACGGGGCTACTTATTACGCGCTGGAAGAACCGACCAGCCTGAACGTGCTGGAAATACTGCCAGAAATCGCCAGGATAGGCGTGGCGGCGATCAAGGTCGAGGGTCGGCAGCGTAGCCCAACCTATGTCGCGCAGGTCACAAAGGCCATGCGCGCCGCGCTGGACACGCTCGCCCGCGATGGAGAACGCTACCAAGTGAAGCAAGCCTGGCAGGCCGAACTGGCCAAGGTCTCGGAAGGCAGTCAGGCAACATTGGGCGCTTACAGCCGCCCCTGGAGATAAGCACATGAAACTCGCTCTGGGGCCCCTGCTCTATTTCTGGCCAAAACAAACCGTACTCGATTTCTACGCCGAAATGGCGCAGAACCCGGCCATCGACATCATCTACGTTGGCGAGGTGGTCTGCTCGCGCCGCCAGCAACTGCGTGTGGCCGACTGGATCGCACTGGCACGTACACTCGCCGACGCAGGCAAGGAAGTTGTCGTTTCGGCACAGGCGCTGCTCGAATCGGAAAGCGACCTCAAGTCTTTGCGGCGCCTGATGGACGAAGCCAATTGCAAAGTCGAAGCCAACGACCTGGGCGCGGTGAACATCGCCGCAGGCCGTCCCTTCGTCGCCGGTCCGCACCTGAACATCTACAACGAAAGCACAATGGCCACCTACGCGCGTTACGGCATGCAACGCTGGGTGCCGCCGCTGGAAGCCGACCGCAAATTGATCGAGATGCTGCACGCAAGCCGTCCTGCAGGGATGGAGACTGAGGTCTTCGTGTACGGCAAGTTAGCACTGGCTTTCTCGGCGCGCTGCTTCACCGCCCGCCATTACGACCTGAACAAGGACGACTGCCAGTTCAAGTGCATGGAACACCCTGACGGAATCACGCTGAAAACGCGCGAGGGCCAGCCGTTCCTGACTATCAACGGCATCCAGACCATGTCTGCGCAGAGCTATAATCTGCTCAACGAAGTGCCGGACATGCTGAAGCTGGGCATAGACATCATCCGCGTCAGCCCGCAGTCGCAGCATATGGTAGAAATCATTGCTGCCTTCGACGCAGCGCGAAAGGGCGAAACGCCCCATCCGGATACCGGCGCATGGTGCGCCGACGGTCTGGTGGACGGCTACTGGTTTGGCGATGCCGGCATAGCGCAGCATCACCTCGGCTGATTGACGAACTGCAAGGAGGAAAAATGAATATCCCGAAATTCAAGTTGCCCGGATTGGTAGCGCGCATCGGCGGTCGTCTGCCACAATGGCCGCACTCCCTGACGCTCATCGCCGGACTGAACGCCGCCGTGAAAATGAAACTGCTGCCGTTGGACAGCTTGGCTTTGCTGGAAGGTAAGACCTTCCTGGTCGAAGTACTGGATACCGGCGGCCAGGCGAACTTCACTTACCGCAACGGCCTGTTCCGTCCGCTGTTCTCGGCACCGCAAACGCCCGATCTTTCTTTCCGTGCCAACCTGTCTGCCTTCATGCAAATGATCGCTCGCCAGGAAGATCCGGATACCCTGTTCTTCAACCGCGAACTTTCGATTGAGGGTGATACCGAACTCGGGCTGGTGGTGAAGAACATGCTGGATGCGGTGGAATGGCCGCAGATGCCGAAGTTGCCCGGATTTAGCCACTAAGACACTTCATCGCTCGGGATTTTCCGAAAATTAAAAAGGGCAGAACCGCATGGTTCTGCCCTTTTTTAATTCTTGCTCATCAGCTCATTTGACCAACTTAGAAAGCTTCTTGAACGACTCTGTCCCGGCGATCTTCAACAACTGAAACACAACCGACTCCGTACTCGTTGGCACCGCTCCCGCCAGAGCCATGGCTTCCATGGCGGTCTGCCGGTTGTCGTTGCTGCGGCTCATCACCGCATCCTTGACCACATGCACAATGAATCCGGCATCCAGCAGGTCGATGACAGTCTGCAGCACACAGACGTGGGTCTCCATGCCGGTGACGATGATCTGTGTCCTGCCACTTTCTTTTAGTTGTTTGATGAAAGCCTCGTTACCGCAGCAGCTGAAAGTCAGTTTTTCGGGACAGGGTGCTGCTGGCGCCCTTTGCTTCAATTCAGTCAAGGTCGGCCCCAACCCCTTCACATATTGCTCGGTGAAAATCACCGGAATTGCCAGTTCCTTGGCGCTTTCCAACAGGATGCCGGCATTTTTTGTCAGTTGCGCCAGCACATTCGCATCCATGGCGGCGCACAGTTTTTCCTGCACGTCGATGACCACCAGCAAAGCCTTCGCAGATTCCAGCATGAATTTATTTTTGACAGACATAATTACTCCATAAAAAACGAGGCACAAGATCACAAGCTTGTTCAGACAGGATTATAAGCAATCTACAGTTGCGCCCGTGCAGGTTTGGTCACAAAGGCTTGTTTGGTGCCCACTGACCAAGCGCAGTAACCACCTCGGCAACAACAGAATTCCAATCCCCCATCTTGGGCTGCCGAAACAGCCGCATAGTTCCCGGATACCACGGCGAGTCGGCACGCTCTGCCATCCAGCGCCAGTCGGCCTTGTAGTCCGGCAACAGAACCCAGCACGGTTTGCCCAGCGCTCCGGCCAGATGTGCGATGGCGGTGTCGACGCAAATGACCAGATCGAGATTGGCGACAACCGCGGCGGTATCGGCAAAGTCGGCTAGCTGCGCACCGACATGGGTAAGCGGCAGTCCTGCAGGTGGCTGCATGGCTTCGTCTTCTCCTGCACCTTTTTGCAGGCTGATGAAATGCACTCCCTTTACTTGTCCCAATGGAGCCATTACTTCGAGCGAGTGCAATGAGCGGTCGGCATCGTTTTCAAACAGCGGATTGCCCTTCCACACCAAGCCCACACGAAGTTCGTTCTTCGGTAGCTGCTGTGCCCATTTTTCGGCGCGATCTTCCGGCGCATACAAATACGGAATCCTCGTCGGGATAGAGTCGAGGCGCGTTTTGCAGTAATAGGGAACGCTAAGCAACGTCGTCCAGTAGTCCCAGCCCGACTTTGGAATCGATTCGTCCAGCGCAAAAAGGCTGTCCACGCCTTCCAGCCCTGCGAACAAGGCCTTTAAAGCCGGATGACAGATCATGGTAATAGAAGCTGCGCCCCGCGCCTTCAGCACTGCCGCATAACGGCAGAATTGAATCATGTCGCCATGCCCTGCTTCATAACCGATCAGTATGGATTTGCCGGCCAGGTTCTCACCCTGCCAGCGCGGACAGCTGACATGTTTGGCCAGCTCGGTGAGCCAGTTGCGCGCGTCCAGACATTGCCAGCCCTCCTCGAAACGGCCTTGGCGCAACAGCAGATAACTCAGATTGAAACGGGCCATCTTGTATGAACTGTCCAGCGACATGGCGGTGCGATAGCACTGCTCTGCTTCCGCTTCCCGTTTCATGCAGGCATAGAGCACACCCAGGTTTGACCAACCTGCAGGCGCATCCGGTTTAAGGGCAATTGCATGCTTGTAACACGCCTCGGCGTCATCAAAACGCTTCTGGCCTGCCAGCAGCGCGCCCAGATCAAGTTGGGTTTCGGAATAGGTTGAGTCGAGCTCGATGGAGCGCCGATAGCAAATCTCTGCCTCCGCTATCGCGTTACGTTTCTCCAGTAGCAAACCCAAATTGGCATAGGCCTCGGCAAAATCCGGCTGCAGTTGCAGCGCAAGCCGGAAACACGCTTCGGCGCTGGTGGCGTCGCCGTCTTTCATGCATTGATTGCCCTGATAGAAGAGCGTTTCGACTTCTTCACGTTGCTGGTTGCTCATTGCAGGCCGACCATTTCACGGATTGCACACGGGAGCATTCTAACTGCTCGGCGAGCGACTGGTTAACACTGAAAACAAACAGTCGCAGTTGTAACGCAAGTTTTCAGACTCGCCAAAAGAAAACGGCGCGCAAACCATTTGCGCGCCGCATCGTCAATGTAATTAACTTACAGGTAGTTGAACAAGGACAACTTTGACACCAACGCATATGACTGTTGTGCCGCCTGCAAAGCCAATTTCTGCTGGGCCAGATCGGTGGCTGCCTGGGTGTAGTTGGTGTCCTGGATCGTCGACAGGGTCTGTTTGTATTGCAGGCCGAGCTGATCACCCGTGTCTTGCAGTGAGGTCAGCTCATTCAGACGCGAGCCTGTGGTAGCGCGGATACCCAGCACATTATTCAAATCCTGATTCAACGAATTTAGTCCATCGCTCAGTGCCTGACTGTTTGCAGTCACCACGGCCGTGCTCGCCCCGCTTATCGGGATATTCAACGTTGCGATGATTTTGTTGAGGGTGTCAAACACGCTTTGGTTGCTGCTGGGCGTAATGTTGAAAACATCGCCGTTGGCCGGTGTTCCCTTGATACTGAATTGGATACCGTTGAAGCTGATGGCTTGGTCGCTCACATAGGTTGTGCCGGCGGGGATCACCGTCGCCCCGCTGGTCAGGTCGTTCACGCTGTAGGTTGTGCCACCGGCCCCGAAGACAACTTGATAGTTGTCGCCGGTATATAAACTCGAATCGGTCACCATGCCCTGACTGACAATCCCGCTGCCGGTATTGGCCGCGGCAGCAGCGCCCTGAAACGTCCCATTACCGTTGCGGATGCGCATGAAGATATCTGCTCCGGAATCGGAGGAGGAAAGTTGACGCGAAGGTGCCACTTGCATTTTGCGCTGCAAGTCATCCCCCTGATAGGTCACTCCCGCAGCTGTATTGGCAAAAGGCTGGATACTGCCTTGCCCGCCTGAATACAGATAACTACCTGCACCGTCGGTACTGTTGGCCAAGCCAAGCAGAGTCTGTAACTGGCCTTGCAAATCAGTTGCCATTGACTTGCGGCTCGCGTCGTTAACCATCGAACCCGTCGCACTCAACACCGTATCGTGCACATTTTGCAGTAGCGTCGTTACGCTCTGGAGTACGCCTTCCGACAGGGACAGTGTGTTGGTTGCAGCGGTGCGGTTGGCGGCATATTGGGTATTGGTCGAGTCCGACAAGGTGATCTCAATTGCACGTGCCGCACCGACAGGATCATCTGCCGGATTCTGGATACGTTGTCCGGTCGACATCTGCTGAGTCGTCTTCGCAATCTGAACCTGCAGATTATCCATTGAGGTAATGTT
Source organism: uncultured Sideroxydans sp. (assembly GCA_964404355.1). GTDB lineage: Bacteria > Pseudomonadota > Gammaproteobacteria > Burkholderiales > Gallionellaceae > Sideroxyarcus. The sequence continues at coordinate 29,676 of CAYOJU010000018.1, forward strand.
CGCATTGAAGATGGTGCTGGTACTGATGCGCATGATCCGCTCCTACTTCAGATTCAAAATGGTATCGAACATCGTGTTGGCGATTTGCATCGCTTTCCCCGCTGCCTGATATGCCTGCTGGTAACGCAACAAATTGGCGGCTTCTTCATCCAGGTTGACGCCGGAAACCGACTGTTGCGAAGCAGTCACCGAGGCCAGCATGCTGGTTTGCGCCTGGCTGGTAACAGTCAACTGGTTTGTCTGGGTTCCAACCTGACCGACCAACTGACCGAAGGCGCCCTGAAAACTGGTCGTGCTGTTTGCCAAGGTATTGGCTGTCTGCAGTGCGGCCATCAACAACGCATTCGAGCCGTCAGTGCTGGCGTTGGCGTTCTTCTTGACAGTAAACGTATCCCCGGCAGAGGGTGTACCGCTGATTTGCGTTGTCCAACCATTGAACGTCAATGTCGCTCCAGCGGCCGGGTTATATAGCGTCGAAGCCGCCAGCGTTGTCGCTGTCGTGTTATCGATGACTGTGTAATGAGTCGCGTCGATAAAGCTTACGGTTACAGTGTCCTGCAGGTTCGCATTCAACGGCAAACCGCCGGTCACACTCGCTGCCCCGATAACGCCAGTACCCAAATTAGCTGTCGGTGCATTGGAGCGAATAGGCGATGCTGCCGCGATCTTGGTCGGGTCGGTGATATTGAGCGCAAAGCTGCTCGCCCCGTTTACTGTGGGGCGAACAAGGAAGGTGTCGCCGTTTGCGGGTGCCCCCCCTGTCAGTTGCAATGTGATGCCGGTTCCCGCAACCGCCTGTCCTGCGGCCATTTGCCCCGGAGTAACCGTCTGCACCAGACTGTTGGTAGAAGTGTCAAAAACGTTGTAGTTCGTGCCGTCAAACTGCACGCTGTAATCATTGCCCGTCAGCGCCGCGGTGCTGTTGATTGTTGCCGTCACCGCAGCGGTGCCGACATTGCTGGTGGCCGCTGTCACGCTCGGCGTGGCCAAGGTGAACATGTTGGCACCCAACGCGCCATTCAAATCCAGGCCCTGTTGTTGCTGCTTGTTGAAGTTATCGGCAAATCCCATCGCGATACGGCCAAGCGCATTGATTGCGGGATCGAGCACCGTCTGGCGGAAACTGAGATACCCGCCCAGATTCCCGCCTTGCAAGGAACTCTGCTGGATGCGGCTCACCGTACCATTGTTTGAATAAGCCACTTCCAGCGCTGTCGGGTCGGTCGTGGAAGTTACAGTCTGCAAAGTCGTTGTCTGATCGCCGAGCACCAGTGACTGTCCGTTACCGATGAACACATTCATCGAGCCATCGGACTGCTTGAGTGTCGAAACGCGTATCTCCTGACTAAGCTGGTTGATCAACTGATCGCGCTGATCCAGCAATGCGTTGGGTGGCTGGCTCGGTTGATTGGCCTGCATCTGCACAATCTGATCATTCAGCGCCGCAATCTGTTTCGCATAACTGTTGATCTGGGTAACGCTAGTGGAAATTTGTCCATTAAGACTATCGCGTATCTGGTTCAGGTTCTGATTCAGCGACTGCACACCGCTTACCAGCGACTGCGCGCTACTGATCAGGGTTTGCCGCGCGGGCACCGATTGGGGAGCATTGGCGACCGCATTTACGGCAGTAAAGAAATCCTGCATCTCCGGCGTCAAGCCGCTGGTGGAATTACCCAACAAATTGCTTACTTGCTGCGCCAAGCCCAGTTGTGTATTCAGATTGGAAGATTGGGTCTGTGCTGCCAGCACTTGTGCGGTCAGAAACTGGTCATATTGCCTCTGTATCGTCGCTACGCTGACACCCTGGCCAACGAACCCTGAACCCGTGGGCTGCGGCAACATCTGCGTCTGCACGGTTCTTTCCACCGAGTAGCCTGGCGTATTGGCATTGGCAATGTTATTCGAGGTTGTAGCCAACCCCGCCTGTGCCGCATTTAGCGCACTCACTGCAATACCATAGATACTCATGTTGAAACCCTTTCGCCGTTATACAACTCTACGTAGTTTGTTTATCGGCACAAAAATACGTAACTTTAGGCTCGCGCGCTGATGCCGCCAATGACACTCGCCAACTTGTCCGCATAATGTGGATCGGTGGCGTAACCGGCCTGCTGCATTCCTTGTGCAAATACTTTTGCGTCGGCCTGACCCAGTACCCCGGAATAACGAGGGTTATCGCTCAACAGCTTGGCGTAATCCTGGAATGCTTCTGTGTAAGAACCATACGCGCGGAATTTTTCCACCTGCTTACTTGCCACGCCATTGTGGTATTCGGTGGTAGTCACTTCAGTTACTTTCCCACTCCAATCCTTGCCCGCCTTGACCCCAAACAGGTTGTGGCTGTCACTGCCGTCGGGCATCTTGATTTCGCGCTTGCCCCAGCCGCTTTCCAGCGCAGCCTGTCCCAGAATGTGATGTGCGGGAATGCCGGTTGCGCGGCTGGCCGCCAGGGCGGGCGCCTTGAATTTATCAACAAAAGATTGTTGGGGCTCTGCTGTGTAAGCAGAAGGCGCTGCATTTGTTGCCGCTGACGGAGTGCTACCCGAGGCCGCAGGGGTACTCGCAGGCAGGTTGCGACTCAGTTGCTTGACCATGAGGTCCGCCAGGCCCACGCTGCGCGATGAGGCCATGCTCTGTGCCAGTTGCTGATCAAGCATTCCGGTAAACATTTTGGTTTGCTCGCTGTCGAACGCGCCGTCCTGCGGTGTTGCATCACGCATGCTTTTCAGCATCATGTTCAGGAACACAGTTTCGAATTGTTGTGCTGCCGCCTTCAACGCCTGATCGGGAGACTGTTTTGCCTGCAGGCGCAGCTTGTTCAGGCTCTGGCTGTCGATCGCCAAACTACCGATGTTTGTGCCGGAAGCGCTCATGATGTCTAAATAACTTCCAGTTCCGCGCGCAACGCGCCTGCCGCTTTCATCGCTTGCAGAATCGCCAGCATATCCTGCGGCGTTGCGCCAATGGAATTAAGCGCTTTCACCACATCGCCCAGATCCACTCCGTGCTTCAGGAACAGCAGATTGCCCTTGTCCGCCTTGATATCGACGGTGGCATTGGTCACCGCGGTTGTCTGCCCCTGAGACAGGGGTGCGGGCTGACTCACCGTATTGTCGGCGCTGATCACCACAGTGAGATTGCCGTGCGCCACCGCGCAGTCGTCCAGTGAAACATGCTGATTCATCACCACCGACCCGGTGCGCGCATTGACGATAACCTTGGCGCTGCTAATGGCCGCATCCACCTGCAGATTCTCGATACGGGAAATAAATATGACGCGTGCGCTGCCTTCCGGCGCTCTGACTTGTATGGTACGCGAGTCGATAGCTGCAGCAATCTCGGCAGGCGGTGAAATTTCGCGGTCGATTACATCGGCCAAGCGTGTTGCCGTGGTGAAATCGGCTGTATTCAATTCGAGATAGATGTAATCACCCTGACCCAATGCCGTCGGCACGGAACGCTCCACTGTCGCCCCGCCGGGGATGCGCCCAACGCTTAAATGATTCACCTGGGTCTTGGAACCACCCGCAGCCGCTCCCGCGCCACTCACCAGCATGTTGCCCTGCGCCATCGCATACACCTGACCATCCGCACCTTTCAGCGGCGTCATCAACAGTGTGCCGCCACGCAGGCTTTTGGCGTTACCGATGGACGATACCGTGATGTCGATAGTCTGTCCCGGACGCGAGAATGGCGGAAGTGAAGCGGTCACTGTCACGGCTGCCACGTTCTTCAATTGCAGGCTGGAATTGTCCGGAAGTTTGATGCCCATCTGCGCCAGCATGGTGACGATGCTCTGTACCGTGAACGGCGTCTGTGTCGTCTGGTCGCCACTGCCGTCCAGCCCCACGACCAGTCCATAACCCAGCAATTGGTTGTCGCGCACGCCCAGCACAGTGGCAAGATCCTTGATGCGTTCCGCTGCGGCACTCATCGAAACGAGCATCAACAGGACAAATGCAAATGATCTGATATTCATGATCACACCTCTTTAGAACGGCAACACCGAGAAGAAAATGCGGTTAAACATGCTAATCACTGCCGCTGCGTCGATATTGTTCGCACCCTTGTATTCGACATGCACATCCGCCACCTGGGTGGATTGCACGGTATTGGTACCGCTAATGGTGGCCGGATTCACCA
>CAYOJU010000018.1:33921-34980 GCA_964404355.1 uncultured Sideroxydans sp.
GCCACCTGGGTGGATTGCACGGTATTGGTACCGCTAATGGTGGCCGGATTCACCACACCGGAAAAGCGCACATATTCCTCCGAGAGTTTGATCGCGACCTGTTTCTCCCCGGCCACTCGCAGATTGCCATTGGGCAACACCTCGGTCACTGTCACCGTGATCGCGCCGGAGAAAGTGTTGCTGCCCGAGCTGTCGCTCGTGCTCGCGGATTTGATGCTGCTGCTGCCGGTCACGCCGACCGGTGCCACCTGAAGGGAAGTGCCTGCCGCGCCCGCATTGATGGTCGGCGTACTCAACGCAATGCTGCCGGTATTGCCGTCATCATGCCCTGACTTGCCGGATGCCGATGTCGTCTCGACAATGTTGACGATGATGACATCGCCCACATTTCTTGCGCGCCGATCTTCGAACAACGGACGCTCGTTCACACCCGCCTGATAGATCGCACCGTTGCCCGCCGCTGCGGGATTTGCCTGTGGAAGCGGACGCGCCGTCAACGGTTGCTTGATGTTGGTGGAAGGCACACAGGCTGTCAGCGACGACGCCAGCACCAACATCCACATCACTCCAGTTGTATTACGCATGATTCGCAGGAATTCAAAATTGTTTTTCACGATTGCCCTTTCTCCCGCTTGCGGGGGAAAGTTGGATAGGGGGACGCCGGATGCGCAACCAGCCATTCCAATACCATTTCCAAAAAAGTTTTTCATGACCTTACATTTGCGTCAGTTTCTGCAACATCTGATCAGAGACGGTAATTGCCTTGGAGTTAATCTCGTATGCACGCTGCGACTGGATCATATTCACCAGTTCTTCCACCACGTTCACATTGGATGTCTCGACATAACCCTGACTCAGATTCCCTGTCCCATTTGTACCCGGCACATTGGTACTCGGAGTACCGGAAGATGCGGTCTCCATATACATGTTCTGCCCCAGACTCTCCAAACCGGCCGGGTTGATAAATGTGGCGAGTTGCATACTGCCGACCTGCACCGGTGCCGCAGCACCTGCCTGTGTGATAGTGACCACACCATCCTGACCGATGGTGACCGAGGT
>CAYOJU010000019.1:0-1999 GCA_964404355.1 uncultured Sideroxydans sp.
CCCAAGCACGTGCAACAGTTCCAGGAAGAAAACTATCTGCGTTGGGATTCGCTGGGTGAGTTCCTCGCACTCGGTGTATCACTAGAGCATTTGGCGCAGACTTTCAAGAACGCCAAGGCGCAGGTGCTGGCCGATGCGCTGGACGATGCCAACGGCAAGATCCTCGACAATAACCGTTCGCCGTCTCGCAAGGTGGGCGAGATTGACAACCGTGGCAGCCATTTTTATCTGGCCATGTACTGGGCGCAGGCCCTGGCTGCGCAGAGCAAGGACAAGGAATTGCAGGCGAAATTTGCACCGCTGGCCAAGACCTTGACCGAGAACGAAGCGAAGATCAACGCCGAGTTGCTCGGTGCTCAGGGCAAGCCGGTGGACATGGGCGGGTACTACCATCCCGACTTTGCCAAGACCTCAGGCGCCATGCGTCCCAGTGCAACTTTGAACGCTGCGTTGGCCACAATCGCTTAAAAAAACAGCAGTCCGACAATAACAACCCGGCGAGCAGTTCGCGCCGGGTTGTTGTTATCTGACGACCTGATTGGTATAGTTCGGCCCCCGGGTCGGATGGACAGGGTAGCGCTGGTTGGTTTTTCTTCATGTTGATTTTGTCGAAACGTGAAAAATGCGGCAAACATTCAATGTGTTAGCCTCGTAATTCATCGGCAAGTCAGTGCGAGCGGACTTAATCAGTGTTTCTTCAGGTTGGCAGAGTCATTTCAAACCGATTCTTCATCGAGGAGTCGTTTGGTGATTTGACGCCCACTGTACAAACACCGGAAATGCCCGCTCAACAACCATAAGGAGATCAGTTTGAAAGCCCCTATTCGTGTCGCTATTACCGGTGCAGCTGGACAAATCGGTTACAGTTTATTGTTCCGCATCGCCAACGGCGATTTGTTGGGACCAGATCAGCCCGTCATTCTGCAACTGCTGGATATCGCACCCGCGCAACAGGCATTAAAAGGCGTGGCAATGGAGTTGGATGACTGCGCATTCCCCCTGCTCAAACAAATCATTACCACCGACGATCCACGCGTCGCATTCCGCGATGTGGAAGTTGCGCTTCTGGTTGGTGCACGTCCCCGCGGCAAGGGCATGGAACGCAAGGACTTGCTGGAAGCCAACGGCGCCATCTTCTCGGTACAAGGAAAAGCACTGAACGAAGTCGCCTCGCGCAATGTCAAGGTGTTGGTTGTCGGCAACCCCGCCAACACCAATGCTCTGATCGCACAACAGAACGCACCCGATATCGATCCGAACAACTTCACCGCAATGTTGCGTCTCGACCACAACCGCGCCATCAGCCAGGTCGGTCTCAAGCTGTCCAAGCCTACCGTTGACATCAAGAAGATAGTCGTTTGGGGTAATCACTCCAGCACCCAGTATCCCGATCTTTCGCACGCCGAAGTTGCCGGGCGCAAAGTGCTGGGTGAGTTTAAAGACCACGACTGGATAGCAAGCACATTCATTCCTACGGTACAGAAGCGCGGAGCAGCGATCATCGAAGCACGCGGTCTGAGCAGTGCTGCAAGCGCCGCCAACGCCGCCATCGCACATGTGCACGACTGGTTGCTTGGTACCCCGGAAGGCGACTGGGTTTCCATGGGCATACCTTCCGATGGCAGCTACGGTATTCCCGAAGGCGTGATGTACGGTTTCCCAGTTACCTGCAGCAAGGGCACCTACAAAATCGTACAGGGTCTGACGGTTACTGACACAGATCGCAAATACATGTTGGACAGTTACAAAGAACTGCTCGAAGAACGCGAGCTTGTGAAGCATTTGTTTGCCTAATCAACTTTGCAAGGCATCGCTCCCGCGGTGCCTTGCAATGCTTGCGCAGTATTTTCGAAGTCAAATGGCTTGCCCTGGATCAACCCGCGGGCAGCCATCACTGAAGCCGGTAGTGGCAATTTCGACCATGAATGCTCACATTCATGTCAATATTATCGCCTCAAGAAAATATCCTGAAGCAGTCGCACGGGGAATAAAATACTAG
>CAYOJU010000019.1:2099-14494 GCA_964404355.1 uncultured Sideroxydans sp.
TTGCAGAAATCGGGATTTTCCGAGAAGACGCTGCTAATTTGGGATATCTGCGGCGTAGCACTTTTGATTCATCGTTACCTGAATTTCAGGCCTTTCCGACAGAATGCGAGCAGCAAGGATTTTCGATATGTTGAACGCAGAATCCGGAGATATGCTGCCAACGCTTTTCTCATGGGACTGCTGTGGGCATTCCTGTTCGCGCAAATTATTTTGCATTCCCCGAAAGAATTGCTTTATTTTGCCATAGCCGTCGCCTTTGGATTTGCCGGAGCGTCGATTGCCACGATGGGAACTATTTTTAAAGTCTATTTCTGGTTTGTGTTTCCCATGCTGGGCACATTGATTGCGGTTTTCTATTTTCATGGTGCATCTGCCGATATAGTCACTGCCTTGATCATGCTGCTCGGATTGGGTTACATGCTTTACACCGCCTACAAATACAGCAGCTATTTTCAGTTGATGCATGAGAAAACGGAGCGGCTTCAGGAGTCGGAAATGGAAGCGCTTGTGTGCCTTGGCAAAGCGGGAGAATACCGCGATGCAGATACCAGTGATCACGTGCTCAGAGTGGGCTACTCAGCCTACCTGCTCGCAAAGTCGGCAGGATTTACCGAACACGATGCCGAAACGCTTATGTACGCCAGCCCGCTGCATGATCTGGGAAAAATCGGAATACCGGACAGCATCCTGCTCAAGCCGGAGAAACTGACTGACACAGAGCAGCATGTCATGAAAAATCACACCAGAATTGGTGCCGAGATACTCAAGCACTCGCAATCGAGCGTGATGAAACTGGCGAAGATTGTGGCATTGAGCCACCATGAAAAATGGGATGGTTCCGGGTTTCCGGACGGTTTGGTTGGTGAAGCCATTCCGATTGAAGGACGCATTGTTTCAATCTGTGATGTGTTCGACGCACTCATCTCCAGTCGTCCCTACAAGGAGAGATGGGCCGACGCGGAGGCAATCGACTTTCTCAGGCAAAATGCGGGCAAACAATTTGATCCCAAACTGGTTGAGTTGTTCATCCAGAACATTCCGATGGTCAAGATGTTCTCGAATCGCCTTGAAGACCAGGAATCTGCTGCCACAGGACTACACCCCATCATTCAACTGATGTAGAAATGAGCTCGATTGGGCTAGCGTGCCGTCAAACATTACTCTTCAGGGGAGTTTGTGTCCAAATCCGAGCGATACAAACGTAGAACTACAGATTCTCATGATGGTTTTTGGGTTCTTGAGCTGGAAGATTGCTTGCTGGAAGCCAATCAAGCTTAGGTGGGCATGCAACTAAAACGTCTGTTATCTATTCATTTGGCAGTTTTTTTACTTGCAGCGAGAGGGCTCATCAGGTAGGTGGTTTACGCGAATGATGTATTGTTTTGTCGACAATCAGCTATTTCTTAGATGAGTAAACTGTGATACAAATCTGTCCGTGCTGGCTTGTTGACAGGCAAAACACCAGATTCCTGCTAGGCACACTGCTGGTGTGGTCTTTTTTTAAGAGATTTTCTCACTTTGAATTCTTGGGTCGGATTGTTAACAATTTCATAGTCATTATTGTTTTCTCTCGCCTGAGGTTGGGTGTACGATTGCATAATTCGAATTATGGTTGCGGAAAAACGGGAAATGAATAAAACACGTCCAAAACATCTCGCTATACACAAGATAAAACTGCCGCTTCCTGGCTTTGTCTCCATCCTGCACCGCGTAAGTGGTGCCGTTTTGTTCCTCGCCCTTCCCCTGTTGCTGTTGTTGCTCGATCAAAGTCTGCGCTCCATTGAAACGTATACCAATCTGAGTGAGATTCTGGCGAATCCGTTGTTGAAGCTGGTTTTGCTTGGCTTGATGTGGGCTTTTTTGCATCACTTCTGCGCCGGGCTGCGTTATCTGGCCATTGATTTGCATCTGCTGCCCAGCCTTGCTGCGGCGCGCGCTTCCAGCGTGTGGGTGTTGATCGTCAGCTTGACGTTAACCGTGGTTCTGGGGGTGAAGTTATGGTAAATCGTATTGTCACGGGGGCGCACTACGGTCTGCGCGATTGGCTGGCTCAGCGCGTAACTGCTGCGGTGATGGCAGTCTACGCTCTGGTTGTCGCGGGGCTCTTGCTGAGGCAAGCGTCATTTGGCTATGACACCTGGATTGAGCTGTTTTCCGGCAATGTCATGCGCACTTTCTCGATGTTGTTCCTGTTGAGCTTGTTCTATCACGCCTGGATCGGCGTGCGTGACATCGTGATGGATTATGTGAAGCCGGCAAGCATCCGGTTGTTTATTCATGTGTTGGTCATTCTTGCGCTGGTGCTGTATGTGATCTGGTCGGTGCAGATTCTTTGGGGACTTTAATGGCGTTGGCAAAAAGAACATTCGATGTGGTGGTGGTGGGTGCAGGTGGAGCAGGGATGCGTGCCGCACTGACCTTGTCTGAGGCTGGACTTAAAGTGGCGGTGCTTTCCAAGGTGTTCCCTACGCGTTCGCATACGGTTGCCGCACAGGGCGGTATTGCGGCTTCGCTGGGTAACGTCAATGAGGACAACTGGCACTGGCATATGTACGACACGGTGAAGGGTTCGGATTACCTTGGCGATCAGGATGCCATCGAATACATGTGCCGCGCCGCGCCGGAAGTCGTTTATGAACTGGAACACTTCGGCATGCCGTTCGACCGGCTGGACAGCGGCAAGATCTATCAGCGTCCGTTCGGCGGACACATGCAGGAATACGGCAAGACGCCGGTACCGCGCGCATGCGCCGCTGCAGACCGTACCGGCCACGCGTTGTTGCATACCCTGTATCAGCAGAATGTAAAAGCAAATACAAATTTCTTCGTCGAATGGATGGCGCTTGACCTGATCCGCGACGAGGAAGGTGATGTGCTGGGTGTGGTGGCGATGGAAATTGAAACTTCCGAAGTGATGATCCTGCAGGCGCGCGCCACACTGTTTGCAACAGGCGGCGCGGGACGCATTTTTTCCGCCAGCACCAATGCATTCATCAACACCGGCGACGGACTGGGTATGGCGGCACGTGCCGGTATTCCGCTGGAAGACATGGAATTCTTCCAGTTTCACCCGACCGGCGTGCATGGTTCGGGCGTACTCATCACCGAAGGCGTGCGCGGTGAAGGCGGTTACCTTGTGAACAAGGACGGCGAGCGCTTCATGCCGCGTTACGCGCCCAACGCCAAGGACTTGGCCAGCCGCGACGTGGTGTCGCGTGCCATGGCAACAGAAATCAAGGAAGGGCGCGGTTGCGGGCCGCATGGCGACCACGTCATGCTCAAGCTCGATCACCTCGGCGATGAAGTGATACGCCATCGTCTGCCAGGCATACGCGATATTGCCATCAAGTTCGCCCACGTCGATCCATCCAAGGAGCCTATCCCGGTGGTGCCGACCGCGCATTACATGATGGGCGGCATTCCGACCAACTATCACGGGCAAGTTGTCGCACCGCATGGTACCGGTCCGGAAAACGTGGTGCAGGGCTTCTATGCGGTGGGTGAGTGCGCCTGCGTGTCGGTACACGGGGCGAACCGTCTGGGTTGCAACTCACTGCTCGACCTGATCGTGTTCGGCCGCTCGGCTGCGCGCCAGATCATCGAAGACCTCAAGAACAACCCGAACCCCAAACCCTTGCCTGCCGATGCTGCTGATCGTCCGCTGGCACGTCTCGCTCGGCTGGAGAATCAAAAGAATGGCGAAAGCGTTGCGGAAGTCGGCGATGCGATGCGCAGAACCATGCAGTTGCATTGCGGCGTGTTCCGCTTCCCGGATTTGTTGGCGCAAGGCGTGACGAAAATCCGTGAAGTGGCCGAACGTGTGCGTTCTACCGAAATCAAGGACAAGAGCAAAGTGTTCAACACGGCGCGAGTCGAAGCTCTGGAACTGGATAATCTGATCGAAGTTGCGCAAGCGACGATGACTGCCGCAGAAGCGCGCAAGGAAAGCCGTGGTGCACATGCGCGTGAAGACTTCCAGGAGCGGGATGACAAAAACTGGTTGAAGCATTCCTTGTATTACAGCGAAGGACGCAGGCTTGATTACAAGCCGGTGCGCCTGAAACCGCTGACGGTAGAGACTTTCCCGCTGAAACCGCGGGTGTATTGATAAAACAACAGGCCATTCCGCGAAGCAACTCAAGAAGGGTTGCCGGGTGGTTGGTTATGGGAGCGTTACAATGAAATTCAGGATTTACCGCTACAACCCTGATACAGATACTGCGCCTTACATGCAGGATTACGATCTCGACTTGCAGGCGGGCGATGCCATGTTGCTGGACGCGCTGATGTTGCTCAGGCAACAGGACGACAGTCTGGGTTTCCGCAAATCATGCCGCGAAGGCGTGTGTGGTTCGGATGCGATGAACATCAACGGGCGCAACGGATTGGCTTGTGTCACGTCGCTGTCTTCGCTCAAGCAGCCTATCGAGATACGTCCGCTGCCGGGACTGCCGGTCATTCGCGACCTGATCGTGGATATGACGCAGTTCTTCAAACAGTACCACTCGATCAAGCCGTATCTGGTCAATAATGATCCTCCGCCCGAGACCGAACGCCTGCAATCGCCGCAGGATCGCCTGGAACTGGACGGCCTGTACGAGTGCATTCTGTGTGCCTGCTGTACCACGTCCTGTCCTTCATTCTGGTGGAATCCGGATAAATTCGTCGGCCCTTCCGGATTGTTGCAAGCCTACCGTTTCATTGCCGATACGCGCGACCAGGACACTGCGGCTCGTCTGGATAATCTCGAAGACCCCTATCGCTTGTTCCGTTGCCACACCATCATGAACTGCGTCGATGTATGTCCGAAGGAGTTGAATCCGACGGAAGCCATCGGCAAGATCAAGGACATGATGGTGAAAAGAACGGTATGAGGATTGAGAGAGAGGGAGAAGCTGTTTCTCCTGATTCTCAATCCGCAATCATAGATCCTGTTTATTTGGAGCGCGTGCGCTGGCGTTGCCGGCGCGGCTTGCTGGAACTGGATATCGTGCTGGGCCGCTTTATCCAGCAGCGATACGCGTCGTTGGATAACGAACAGCGCATGATATTTGATGAGTTACTGGATATGCCCGATACGGAACTCTGGGATGTAATTACGGGTAAAAGGGAGCCGGCGCATGCGCATCAGCGTGTGGTGCTGGAATGGTTGAAAGAAGCTTAATACAAGAAGATAAAGGCGAGGTAGATCATGGAAAAAAAACGTGTCGCAACACTAACCCTGGACGATGGCCGCAGTGTCGAATTACCTATCCTGGAAGGTACACTCGGCCCCGATGTAATTGACATCCGTGCCTTGGGCAAACTGGGGGTGTTTACTTTCGACCCTGCGTTTTTTTCCACATCGAGTTGCACCTCCAATATCACCTTCATTGATGGCGACGCCGGTTTGTTGTACTACCGCGGTTATCCCATCGAGCAACTGGCGAAGAATTCCGATTTTTCGGAAGTTTGCTACCTGTTGCTGAATGGCGAATTGCCGAATGCCGAGCAGAAAGCGGAGTTTGCGAACAGAACGACACGCCACACCATGGTGCATGAACAACTTGTGCGCTTCTTCAACGGATTCCGCCGCGATGCGCATCCGATGGCGGTGATGGTCGGTGTGGTGGGGGCGCTGTCGGCTTTCTATCACGACTCTCTGGACATTCAAAACCCGCAGCATCGGGAAATTTCTGCGATGCGCATGTTGGCAAAAGTGCCGACCATTGCTGCAATGGCGCATAAATACTATACCGGCCAGCCGTTCATGTATCCGCAGAATAAATACAGCTACGCGGAAAACCTCATGTACATGATGTTTGCCACGCCGACCGAGGAATACAAACCGAATCCGGTGCTGGTGCGCGCGCTGGACCGCATTCTTATTTTGCATGCCGACCACGAACAAAATGCATCCACTTCGACGGTGCGTCTGGCCGGTTCGAGCGGTGCCAATCCGTTTGCCTGTATCGCCTCCGGTATTGCAGCGTTGTGGGGACCCGCTCACGGCGGGGCAAACGAGGCCGCACTGAAGATGCTGGAAGAAGTTGGCGATGTATCCAAAGTGAAAGAATACGTGCAGGGTGTGAAGGACAAGAAATACCGCCTGATGGGTTTCGGACACCGCGTCTACAAGAACATGGATCCGCGCGCTTCTGTGATGCGTGAGACCTGCCACGAAGTGCTCAAGGAACTGAAGCTGGAGAACAACAAGCTGTTCGAACTGGCGATGGAACTGGAACGCGTTGCATTGAGCGATCCGTATTTTATCGACCACAAGCTGTATCCGAACGTGGACTTCTATTCCGGCATCGTGTTGCGTGCGCTGGGCATCCCGACCAACATGTTCACCGTGATATTTGCCGTGGCGCGCACCGTGGGCTGGATTTCGCAATGGAACGAAATGATTGCGGACGCAGACCAGAAGATCGGTCGTCCTCGCCAGCTGTATCGCGGCGCAACGCGACGTGATTATGTTCCGTTAGCCAAACGATAAACGGAGGGAGGTGGATCATGAATGCACCAGAAAAAAACTATATGCAAACCATGAGGAACACCTCGCTGCTGTCCGGTGGCAACAACGTGTTTGTCGAGAGTTTGTATGAGGACTATCTGCGGGACGCGTCCTCGGTTCCGGCAGAATGGCAAGCATATTTCGATAAATTGCAAACTGCCAGCAACCGGCATGATGTGCCGCATAGTCCGGTTCAGCGCGGTTTTCTGGAATTAGGCAAACGCCTGGCAGAAGCGCCGGTGCATCCCGATGAGGCACGCAAGCAGGCGTCGGTGCTGCAACTCATCAATGCGCATCGTTTCCTGGGTGCACGTATCGCCGATCTCGATCCGTTGAATCGTTATGCCAAGCCGGAAGTGGCGGAGTTGAATCCGTCCTATTACGGACTGAGCGAAGCAGATATGGATTCCACCTTCTTCACCGGCTCGCTGGTGGGTGGAACACGCATGACCCTGCGCGAGATCATCCAGCGCCTGCGCCGCATCTATTGCAGTTCTGTTGGCGCAGAATACATGTACATCACCAGCGTTCCCGTTAAACGCTGGATTCAAAACCGACTGGAAGGCCCTGCCGGTGAACAGCCTTATCCCAACAATCTCAAGAAGCGCATTCTTGAACGCCTGACGGCTGCCGAAGGGTTGGAGCGCTACCTGCACACCAAGTATGTGGGGCAAAAACGTTTCTCGCTGGAAGGCGGCGATACGTTGATTCCGATGCTTAATCATCTGTTGCAGCGCGCCGGCGAGCAGGGAGTGAAGGAGTCCGTGATTGGCATGGCGCACCGCGGTCGCTTGAACGTGCTGATCAATACGCTGGGCAAGTTGCCCAAGGATCTGTTTGCCGAATTTGAAGGTATTCATACCGAACACCTGAGTTCCGGCGATGTGAAATACCACCAGGGCTTCTCGTCCGATATCGCCACCCCCGGCGGCCCCATGCACCTGACGCTGGCGTTCAACCCTTCGCACCTGGAAATTGTTAACCCTGTGGTGGAAGGCTCGGTGCGCGCGCGTCAGCACCGCCGCGGCGATCTTACAGGCAAGCAAGTGTTGCCCATCCTGATACACGGCGATTCAGCCTTTGGCGGTCAGGGCGTGAATCAGGAGACATTCAACCTGTCCCAAACGCGCGGTTACGGCACCGGCGGTACGGTGCATATCGTGATTAACAACCAGATCGGTTTTACCACCTCCGATCCGCGCGACATGCGCTCTTCGCTCTATTGCACCGATGTGGCCAAGATGGTCGAGGCGCCGATCTTCCATGTGAATGCCGACGATCCCGAGGCGGTGCTGATGGTGACCGAGATCGCGATTGACTACCGCATGCAGTTTGGCAAGGACGTCGTTATAGACATGGTGTGTTTCCGCAAGCTCGGGCACAACGAACAGGACGAACCGCTGGTCACGCAACCGCTGATGTACCGTAAGGTGAACCAGCATCCGGGCACGCGCGCACTGTATGCCAAGCGTCTGGTCGAGCAGGGTGTGCTTGCGGCAGGTGAACCGGAAGAGATGGTTGCCATCTACCGTCGTGCAATGGATGAAGGTCGCAACCCGGTGCAGCCGGTGCTGACCGGATTCAAGCTGGAATTTGCGGTGAGCTGGTCAAAATTCCACGATGTCACCTGGAAAACTCCAGCTGTGACAGCGTTGCCACGCAAAAAGCTGCAGCAACTGGCGGAACGGCTGGTCGCGATTCCGGAGAATTTCAAGCTGCATTCGCGTGTGGAAAAAATCATTGCCGACCGTACGGCGATGAGCAAAGGCGAGCTGCCGCTGGATTGGGGGATGGCCGAAAATCTCGCCTATGCCAGCCTGGTAGCGGAAGGCTATCCGGTGCGTTTGTCGGGCGAGGACTGCGGCCGCGGCACTTTCTTCCACCGGCATGCCGTGCTGCACGACCTGAACCGCGAACAGTGGGACAGCGGCATACATATTCCGCTGCAACACATTGCGCCGGATCAGGCTGATTACGCCGTGATCGATTCCATCCTGTCCGAAGAAGCGGTACTGGGTTTTGAATACGGTTTTGCCACGGCAGACCCGAATACGCTGACGATATGGGAAGCCCAGTTCGGCGATTTTGCCAACGGTGCGCAAGTGGTCATCGACCAGTTCATCGCCTCAGGCGAAGCCAAGTGGGGCAGACTGTGCGGACTGACCATGATGCTGCCGCACGGTTACGAGGGGCAGGGACCGGAACACTCGTCTGGTCGTATCGAGCGCTACCTGCAGCTTTGCGCCGACTACAACATCCAGGTGTGCGTCCCGACCACAGCCGCACAGATATTCCATCTGTTGCGTCGCCAGATGGTACGTCCCTATCGCAAGCCGCTCGTCGTATTCACCCCCAAGAGCCTGTTGCGCAGCAAGGATGCATCGTCCCCGCTGGAGTCATTCTCGGAGGGAACATTCCAGGCAGTGATACCGGAAGTCGATGCCATCGATGCCAAAAAAGTAAAACGCATCATCATGTGCAGCGGCAAGGTGTATTTTGATCTCATCAAGCACCGGCGCGAAAAAGGCATCGAAAATACCGCCGTCGTTCGGCTGGAGCAGCTCTATCCTTTCCCGCACGAGGAGTTCTCGGAACTGATCTTGGCGTACCCCAATGCGAGAGAAGTCGTGTGGTGCCAGGAGGAGCCCGGTAACCAGGGTGCATGGCACCGCATCCAGCATTACCTGCTGCGTCACATGCGTCCCAACATGCGTCTCGACTATGCATTGCGTCCTTCCTCGGCTGCGCCTGCAGCCGGATATCTCGCGGTGCATAACGAGCAGCAAAAAGAAGTGATTGCGGCGGCCTTCCGTCCCAATCTCAATGTCAAGACTACACCAGGAGCACACTCATGAGCATCATTGAAGTCAAAGTCCCGCAACTTTCCGAATCGGTCTCTGAAGCGTCTCTGTTGAACTGGCGTAAGAAAGTCGGTGAAGCAGTGACCGAAGGCGAAAACCTGATCGACATCGAGACCGACAAGGTGGTACTGGAACTGCCCGCAATCAAAAGCGGCGTGCTGACCAAGATCATCAAGGGCGATGGCACGAAAGTAGGGAGTGAGGAAGTCATCGCCCAGATCGATACTGAGGGTGTTGCAAGCGTTGCCGCTGCCGCACCTGCCAAGGCCGCACCTGCTGCCGCGCCTGTTTCGGCTCCAGCGCCGACTCCAGCTCCGGCGGCTCCGGCTCCTGTAGCAAGCGCACCTGCTGCAAGCGTGGCCAAACAACCGTCGGCACAGCCGGCTGCAGTTTCGCCGTCGGCACGCAAAGTGGCGCATGAGCATGACGTTGATGCCGCCAGCTTGCAAGGCAGCGGAAGAAAAGGCCTGGTCACCAAGGAGGATGTGCTGGGTGCAGTGCAGCAGTCCTCTGCCGCAAGTTCCGTTGCGCCCATCGTTGTTCCGACAGGCGACCGTCCCGAACAGCGTGTGCCGATGACGCGCATCCGCCAGCGCATCGCTGAACGGTTGCTGCAATCGCAGGCCAACGCTGCCATTCTCACCACTTTCAACGAAGTGAACATGCAGCCGGTGATCGAGCTGCGCAACAAGTACAAGGATCTGTTCGAGAAGAAACACGGTGTGAAGCTGGGTTTCTCCTCCTTCTTTGTCAAGGCAGCGATCATGGCCTTGCAGAGATTCCCCGTTGTCAATGCCTCGATAGACGGTACGGACGTCATTTACCATGGCTATTTTGATATCGGCATGGCCATCGGCAGCGAACGCGGCCTGGTGGTGCCCATCCTGCGCGATGCGGACCAGCTCTCACTCGCAGACATCGAAAAAAGCATCGCCAACTTCGCCGCGCGCGCCAAGGAAGGCAAGCTCACCATGGAAGAACTGAGCGGCGGCACTTTCTCGATTACCAATGGCGGCGTATTCGGTTCCATGCTTTCCACGCCCATCATTAATCCACCGCAAAGTGCCATCCTCGGCATCCACGCGACCAAGGATAGGCCTGTGGCAGAAAACGGCCACGTGGTCATTCGTCCGATGAACTACCTCGCACTGTCTTATGATCATCGCATCATCGACGGACGCGAAGCAGTGCAGTTCCTGGTGGCAATCAAGGAAGCGCTGGAATTCCCCGGGCGCGTGTTGCTGGATCTGTAAATGACGGCATTCAGCGCCTACCGGATTTTCGAGGAGAACGGAAAGTCCGGCGGGCGCTTTGTCGAGTTGTCACTCGACGATCTTGATCCGGGTACGGTGGTCATCCGTACCCATTATTCCGGCGTGAATTACAAGGATGCCCTCGCTGCGACCGGCGCGGGCAAAGTTTTGCGCCGTTTTCCCTGTGTCGGCGGTGTGGATGTTTCCGGTGTGGTCGAATCTTCACAGGATGCGCGCTTCAAAGTCGGCGATCAGGTGTTGGTGACCGGCTATGACATGGGCGTGGCGCACGACGGCGGTTTTGCCGAATACGTGCGCGTGCCGGCGGACTGGGTGGTGCCGCTACCGGTGAATCTTTCCCTGTTCGAAGCGATGGTATTGGGCACGGCAGGGTTTACTGCCGCACTGGCCATCCATCGCCTGGAACAGAACGAATTGACGCCAGACAAAGGCAAGGTTGTGGTTACCGGTGCGACCGGAGGCGTGAGCAGTCTTGCGATCCGCATGTTGTCGCAGCTCGGCTATCAGGTCGTCGCACTGACCAGCAAAGCCGGCGAGCAGGAATATCTGCGTTCGCTGGGGGCGAGTGAAGTCCTGTTGCGCAGCGAAATCGATTGGGCCAGCAAGCGTCCCATGGAAAAAGCGCAGTGGGCGGGCGCGCTGGATTCGGTCGGCGGCGACACGCTGGCATGGCTGACCAAGTCCATGCAGCAGAACGGCGCCATCGCCTGTTTCGGCAACGCGGGCGGTCTCGAGTTGCACACTTCCATTTTTCCCTTCATTCTGCGCGGGATCAAGTTGCTCGGTGTGGATTCCGCCGCCACTCAGATGCCACTACGCAAACAAATGTGGCAACGCCTGGCGGGTGACCTGCGCATCGACTGTTATGACCAGATCGCCCATCGCATCGCTCTTTCCGAACTTCCTGATGTTTGCGCCAAGATGATCGCTGGCGTATCGCGCGGACGTGCCGTAGTGGAATTCACGCCGAACTAGAAATCGCTCGGTTATAATGCGCGCGCCTCACGTGCGGAAGTGGCGGAATTGGTAGACGCACTGGATTTAGGTTCCAGCGCCGCAAGGTGTGCAGGTTCGAGTCCTGTCTTCCGCACCATCATCAAAGCTCCCTTATTTCGTAAGGGAGCTTTTCATTTTCAGCTAACGCTTGAGCAGATGAGTGTGGGCACTCTTCTGTTTTACAGCTCACCGTCAGATCTTGCGCGTACCTGTTTAAGCAGTACTGCACCCAGAAAATACGCAAGACTATGCATGTTGCCGAACTGGCAGTTCAACTATATTGACTACAGGCAATTGACAGTGCTTTATTGGGGGGAATGCAGGTTGCAAGGCCATCTGGCAAAACGACATTGGCACACAGATCATGTTCTGTTTGGCATCGCGGGAGTGGTCAGTCGCTGTTCTTCAGCATACTCGGTGAACCGCCGTTGAAGATGCTGCGCTATCGATTCGTTGATCTTGTCTATAGGGAGCGTCATCGGAGGCAAGGTGCTCGATTATGAGGGGTTCCTCGGCGGGCAACCGATACGGATACGCTCATCATTGCGGACCATTGGGGGAAGCTGAAATGCAAAAGAAATATACTGGCCGAAAAGTTCCTGCGCCGGAAGCTCCCGGAGCAAGGGAGGGCGCGCGATCTCGGGCCGCGACAGCCGAGCACACGATTGCCGAGCGCGAGATTGCAGTGCGTAGTGGCGAAGAGGCTGCTGACTTGCGTCAGGAGGCCGCAGACCTGCGCGAAGATACCGCCGACAAACGCCAGGGAAC
>CAYOJU010000019.1:14594-34436 GCA_964404355.1 uncultured Sideroxydans sp.
TGCGTCAGGAGGCCGCAGACCTGCGCGAAGATACCGCCGACAAACGCCAGGGAACGGCCGACCTGCGTCAGGAGGCCGCAGACCTGCGCGAAGATACCGCCGACAAACGCCAGGGAACAGCTGACCTGCGACAGGAGGCTGCCAACTTGCGCGAAGATACCGCCGACAAACGCCAGGGAACAGCTGACCTGCGACAGGAGGCTGCCAACTTGCGCGAAGACTCAGCCGACAGACGCCAAGGAACGGCTGACCTGCGGCAGGAGGCTGCCAACTTGCGCCAAGTTGCTGCAGACAAACGTCAGGAGGCTGCGGATCTGCGTGAAGAGGCGGCCACGCTGCGCATGAAGGCCTTGCACGCCCAGGAAGTGGCCACGCGGGCAGAGGCAGAGCGTGATGCGCTCGCCTCGGCGGTGTTGCGCGAAGCAAACGAGCGGCTCGTCGTCGCGACGGTTCACGCCCAAACCATGACGGAAGCTGCCCAACTGGCTACCGCGCAGATGTCCCATATGGCTGAGCATGATTTCCTCACCGGATTGCCGAACCGCGCGTTGCTAACCGACCGTCTGGCCCAGGCAATTGTGCTTGCGCAGCGCCATGACAAAAAGGTTGCGCTGATGTATCTGGATCTCGACCATTTCAAGCACATCAACGATTCGCTCGGTCATGCGGTCGGCGATCAACTTCTGCAGTCAGTCTCCAAGCGCTTGCAATCCAACGTTCGTCTTTCGGATACCGTCAGCCGCCAGGGTGGAGATGAATTTGTCGTGCTGTTGCATGAAGTCGAGGCGATGCAGGATGCTGCCCACACTGCCGAAAAATTGATCGGAGCCATGACCGAGGCGCATCATATCGGAGGTCATCGGCTCCACGTGACCTTGAGCATCGGCATCAGCGTCTATCCTGACGACTGCGAGGATGCCGAGGCGATGGTCAGGAATGCCGACACCGCGATGTATCACGCCAAAAGAAACGGGCGCAACAACTTTCAGATTTTTACCCAGGATATGAATGCCCGTGCCGTTGCGCGGCAGTCCGTTGAGGAGATGTTGCATAACGCGCTTGATAAGCAGGCCTTTGTGTTGCACTACCAGCCCAAGGTGAATCTCGAGACGGGCGACATTATAGGTGCAGAAGCTCTGCTCAGAATGCGGCAGACCGATCTTCAACTCCTCGGTCCGACGCAATTCGTGAGCGTTGCAGAGGACTGCGGGCTCATTCTGCCCATCGGCAAATGGGTGCTGCGAGAAGCCTGCCGTCAGGCCCAAGCATGGTTGGAAGCCGGTCTCGACTTCGGACAGATTGCCGTCAATGTCTCAGCCAAGGAGTTTTACAGCAAGGATTTCTTTGACGGTGTCCGCACCATCCTTAACGACACCGGCCTGGATCCGCACATTCTTGAACTCGAGATGACTGAAAGTGGGCTCATGCAGGATACAGAACAGACGACGGCAATCTTGCATTCACTCAAGGAGCTTGGTGTGCAGATTGCCGTCGACGACTTTGGCACAGGCTATTCCAGCCTGAGCTACCTGCGCAGTTTTCACATCGATACGCTCAAGATCGACCAGTCTTTCGTGATGAATATCCAAAACGATTCCGGAACGGGTACCGATACCGATGAGGCGATTATTGTCAACGCCGTCATTGCAATGGGCAAGAACCTCAAACAACGGGTTGTGGCTGAGGGCATCGAAACACAACAACAACTCGACTTCCTGCGATCGCATGACTGCACAGAGGGACAAGGTTATTACTTCGGCCGGCCTATGGCAGCCGATGAATTTGCTACTTTACTGGTAAATCAGTCGACATCGCGATGAGTCCGGTGCGAATCATGAATAAGGAATAGCACGCTATTCATATTTTGCACCACCCTTCGCGATGGCTGCTTCTTCTACTGCAAACTACTACCTCAAAACTACATAAATCCGTCTGGTTGAATTACAGGGTTCTGCTCGGTGTATTGACTGAACCTTTGGGTAACACTCGCTTCACGGTTACGCACAGCACCCAGTGTGTCCGGAAAGTGCAGGTGAATACCCAGGGCAATTTGCGTTGCCTACCGTCTGGAACTACCAAAAATGGAGAATGAGATGGAATACAAAAAACTGGCGCTTGCCTTAACGATGCTGTCGGTGGGCTGCGCAGTAGTGCCCAACAACAGCTTTGCACAAGCCGAAGCAGAACATTGCAATATGGCGGAACACCAGCAACATGCCATGGCTATGCCTGGTAATGATGCAAAGGACAACACCGCCTATACCCGCTCAATCGCGTCCTACAAGACGCCGGACGTAAAACTGGTGGATGCGAATGATAAGCAGGTCTCGCTTCATGACAGTCTTGATGGTTCGGGACCGGTCATGCTGAATTTCATTTTTACGACGTGTACCACGATCTGTCCGGTAATGAGTGCGACATTTTCCCAGGTTCAGGCCAAGCTCGGATCTAAGCACAGCAAAGTACGGCTCATTTCGGTTTCAATCGACCCGGAGCACGACACTCCATCCAGGCTGAAAGAATATGCCAAGAGATTCGACGCCGGTTCGCAATGGAGCATGTTGACCGGCAGCATCGAAAACAGCATTGCCGTGCAGCGCGCGTTCGATATTTATCGTGGTGACAAGATGAATCACGAGCCTGTGACCTTCATGCGCAAAGGACCCGATCAGCCGTGGGTCCGCATCAATGGTTTTATCACCGCTGACGATCTGCTGCGTGAATATGACAAGCTTGCCGCAATTTGATGTCAAGTCTTCAGTAAGCAATTCTTTCAATAAATCATGGCCAGAATATCCAGGCAGGGGAGTGACATGCCGACCATCAGGACGTTTTCAGTTGCTCTGCTACTAGGGGCGGTATTCGTTGCGGTTGTGCCAATAGCTGATACCGCCGAAGCAGACGAATGGGTAGGTCGTGACAAGGAATTTCATCTGATCGCTGGAATGCTGATCGGATCTTCCGTTACGGCTTACACCAAGAGCCCGACAAGAGGCGTAGTGGCAGGGGTGGCTATCGGCGTGCTGAAGGAGCTTGCCGACCATGAATCGGAGACCCACACGGCGAGCATCAAGGATGCAATGGTCACTGCGCTGGGTGCAATAGTTGGATCTTACGTTACCGGCCTGATCATAACGCCGGGAGCCGTTTCGTACCGATGGAAATGGTGACAGCAGCTGTGCCGTACATATTTTCCCGCTTGTTTTGTGAAATTGCAGTGTTCCCCGCCATTTTTTGTAGGGTATTTCAGTAGAGCGTTATTTCTTTGCTATGGCAATAATCAAAACTGTTAAAGGCTGAGGGAGTGGAGATTCTATGCGCAACTTATTTAAAGTAATTCTGCTGTGGTGGCTAATTCCCATATCGGTCAATGCCCAGGATATAGATTCTGCCGATCTTGGTTTCTTTGGTGGTGGGCCGAGCCCGGCTGCAACATCAGCCAGCCCCGCAGATCTTTTGCTGGGAGAAAAAATGTCGAGCGGTACCAGTACAACGTTGATCAATCCGTGTGCCGGTACCATCGACCATCAAGCTTGTATCAACAAACTGGCAGACACGGGTATCAATCAAAAATACAGCCCGTCCGGTTCGGAGGCTGGCAGCGCTCTGTCCAGACAAACCAGATTACCCAAAAAAGTAGTTGCACAGAATCGAAGTGAATTTCAGGATTTCGCTTCCGCATCTCTAGGCAGAACGATACCCATATTCGGGTACGAGCTGTTCAATGATGCTCCGGACACCTTTGCCCCGGTAGAAAATATCCCGGTTACATCGGATTACCTGATTGGTCCCGGAGATGAGATCGTCATCAGGGGCTGGGGCCAGATTGACGTCGATGTTCATGCTGTCGTCAACCGGAATGGGGAAATTGACCTACCCAAGGTCGGCACGATCAATGTTGCCGGCGTGCGCAATCAGGAATTGCAGTCCCACATCAAGACTGCCATCGGCAGGGTCTTCAGGAATTTCAAGCTGAATGTGACGCTGGGCAAATTGCGCTCCATCCAGGTCTACGTGGTGGGGCAGGCGAAACAGCCTGGCGTTTATACCGTGAGCTCATTGAGCACTCTGGTCAACACCTTGTTTGCATCCGGCGGCCCTTCCCTGAACGGTTCACTTCGCCATATTCAAATCAAGCGCGATGGCAGGACCATTACCGAATTTGACATGTATGACCTGCTGCTCAAGGGTGACAAGAGCAAAGATGTGCCATTGCAGTCCGGAGATGTGATCTTTATTCCGCCCGTAGGCCAACTGACTGCAATATCCGGCAGCGTGAACAACCCTGCCATTTATGAACTGAAGGACGACAAGACCAGCCTGGCCGTGCTGCTGGATCTGGCAGGAGGACTGACCAACATCGCAGAAGGCGACAAGGTGAGAGTGGAGCGCATCGCCGATCGCAAGATGCGAAAAGTCGATGAGTTCACTCTGAATACAACCGGATTGACCCGCACTCTGAAGGATGGCGATCTGGTGCGTGTGGAACCGATTCAGGGGCGCTTTGACAATGCGGTTACGTTGCGCGGCAATGTAGCCAACCCGGGACGCTACCCGTGGAAAAACGGCATGCGAGTCAGCGATCTGGTGCCGGACAAGGATGCCTTGATCGTACGAGACTACTGGGCCAGGCAGAATCAGGCATCGCGTCAACGTAGCAGCGGAACCAGTTTGCACGGGGAGATAGTTGGCCACACCCGTGCTGAAATCAACTGGGACTACGCAGTCATCGAGCGCCTGAAGAAAGATGATCTGTCGACGCTCCTCATTCCTTTCAACCTCGGCAAGGCAATAACAGGAAAGGACACGCCGGACAATCAGCAGTTGCAGGAAGGCGATGTCATCACTGTCTTCTCCAAAGATGAAATCAAGGTGCCGCTATCCAAGCAGAGTGTCTATGTTCGCCTGGAAGGCGAAGTGAATTCTGTAGGTGTTTACAAGGCGCTGCCGGATGAAACTCTGCGTCAATTAGTCGCCAGAATTGGCGGTTTATCTCCCAATGCCTATTTATACGGTGCCGAGTTGGACCGTGAATCGGTGCGTTCCATGCAACAGAAGAGGCTGCAGGAAATGACCGACCGGATGGAGGCGGATATCAGCCGAAATCTGGCTGCCAAACAGTACAGTGCAACAAACAAGGATGAGTCGAATAGCGCCAGACTCCAGGCAGAAGCACAGATTTCATTGGTGAATAAATTGCGCGGTGTGCAAGCCACAGGGCGCGTTGTGCTGGATATCCCTCCCCAGAATGCCGGGGTCAATGACTTGCCGGATATTGCCCTGGAAGATGGCGACCGTTTTCTTGTGCCCAGCAAACCCTCGACATCGAGTGTGATGGGCATGGTCTACAACGAGAACGCATTTGTTTACCAGCCAAAGTCGCGTTTGTCGGACTATTTGGCAAAAGCAGGCGGCCCGACGCGCGATGCTGACTCGTCGCGTATCTATTTATTGCGTGCCGACGGATCGGTGCTGAGCGCGCAAAACGCAAACATGTTCTTTGGAAGTTTCTCAAATGAATTGCTGATGCCCGGCGACACCATCGTGGTGCCGGAAATGCTGGATAAGTTCTCGATGACCAGAGAACTCAAAGACTGGGCGCAGATTTTTTACCAGTTTGCGCTTGGCGTAGCCGGCATCAAGGTGCTGCGCCTATAAACACGGGGGAAATACCATGAAAGAGCTAGATTTCGCTACGTATGGACATGATGAGGCTGCAATCAGATGGCTGGATTTATGGGCCAAACTCGTTCCGCACAATAAATTGATCATTGGCATTACTTCAATTGCCACGCTATTGGCGCTGGTCATCTCGCTGCTGCTGCCCAATATCTACACCGGTACGGTAAAGATATTGCCCCCGCAACAAAGCCAATCTTCCGCCAATTCGCTATTGAATCCTGTCGGAGGGTTGCTGGGAATGGCGGGAGGTTCGTTGGGAAAGAATCCCAATGACCTGTATGTGGCCATGCTCAAAAGCCGCAATGTCATGGAGAAAATAGTCAGCCGCTTTGATTTGCGTAACGTTTACGACCAGGAGTCCGTGACGGATACCCTGAAAAAATTGAACAAAAACGTGGCAATTTCAGCAGGCAAGGAAGGCGTGATCACCGTTGAAGTTGATGATTCAGAGCCAAAACGTGCCGCAGAATTGGCCAATGCCTATATCGAAGAGTTGGACAAATTAATGCAGTCATTTTCGCTGAGCGAGGCATCTCAAAAAAGAATCTTCTTTGAGCGCCAGATGAAGACAGCCAAAGACAGTCTCACCAATGCGGAAATTACACTTGATCAGACTCCGAAAACCAGTCTCCACTATCTGGATGCGGTGCGAAACCTGAGGTATCAGGAATCTGTTTTTGAAATTCTGGCAAAGCAATTCGAAATGGCCAAGCTTGACGAATCTAAGAACTATCCACTCATTCAAGTGCTGGACAAGGCCTCGCCGCCGGAACACAAAACAAAGCCCAAACGCAGCGTGATCGTGGGCATATCTGCCTTGGCAGCCTTCCTTCTGTCGCTTGCCTGGGTCTATTGGCGAGAGAGACAGTTGCTCACTCGACGTAGCCAGTAATACCGATTCAGGCGCGCATTTATACCGCGTTGTCACTCAAGGTCAGCCGGACTAAATGATGACAAGCATAACTTGCAAGAAACTTCGATGAAAAAAGATGCC
This sequence comes from uncultured Sideroxydans sp., assembly GCA_964404355.1. Lineage (GTDB taxonomy): Bacteria > Pseudomonadota > Gammaproteobacteria > Burkholderiales > Gallionellaceae > Sideroxyarcus. The sequence continues at coordinate 21,271 of CAYOJU010000019.1, forward strand.
AATGAATAATGCGGGGAAGCAGATTGGGGGCCACATGCGCGAAGTCATGTTCGGAAGCGCGGTCACCTTTATGGCCAGGGGAGGGGGCACCTTCCTGGGTTTCCTGTTTAACCTGGTGCTGGCCAGACTGTTGGGGGCGGTGGGAAGCGGCGTATTTTTCCTGGCTCTGTCATTTGTCCTGTTTTTTGAAGCATTCGGCCGACTTGGGCTGGAGTGGAGTCTGGTTCGTTACACGGCCAGTGCGGTTGCACAGCAAAATTGGGGAACACTAAAGGGCATCTACATCCAGTCCATCAGGATATGTGCAGTCGCGACGGGAATATTGACGTGCATATTGCTGCTGTCAGCTGGCTGGATTGGCCGTCTCTTTGACAAGCCGGAAATCGTGCAGCCGCTGATTGTTTTGACATGGGCGATTATGCCAATAGCACTTGCACGACTGATGGCTGCATCTCTGCGTGGATTGAAGCTGACATTCAAATCGCAAATGATTGAGAGCATATTGCCGGTTGGGTGCGCGTTGCTTCTGATTTATCCGCTTGCATCGGTGGCCGGAGTCAATGGCGTTGCCATCGGGTATCTGGCTGGATGGATTGTCGCACTCTTTGTCGGTTGGCGCTTGTATCGGCATGCCACATCGGGGTTTGCCAATACGCAGCCAACATTTGCGATCAGAACCTTGTTGGCGAGTAGTTATTCATTGGTGTGGATAACAATTTCCGGCTTGTTGATGAATCAGTTTGCGATCTTTGTCTTGGGGGCGTCCGGCGATCCGGCCGAGGTGGGGATATTCAATGTGGCCATGCGTACTTCATTGGTGCTTACCTTTGTCTTGTATGCGGCCAACAATATTCTGTTACCGAAATTCGCCGAGCTGATCTCGCTGGGAAATGCGGCCGATCTGGAAAAAATGGCCAGAAACTCTGTAACGATCATGTCGCTGCTGGTGCTTCCAATATGGTTTGTCATCGTGCTGTTTTCTTCGCAGATCATGGGCTGGTTCGGGAGCGATTTCAGAGCAGGAGCAATGGCATTGCAAATAATGGCTCACGCGCAGTTGGTTAATGTGCTTTCCGGCCCCGCGGGTGATTTGTTGATTATGGGTGGGCATGAACGTCTAACCCGTTTTATTACCAGCATGGCGCTGCTTGTGAATATCGTGTTGTGCATCCTGCTCATTCCCCATTTCGGAATTGCAGGTGCCGCAGTGGCTGTTGCATGTTCGTCGATTTTTCAGTCTTTGTTGTGCTTGTACCAAGTGAAGCAGCTGTTTGGTTTCTGGATGGTTCCTGTCAGTTCAAGAAAGTCACTTTTTCTGATGCTGCGCGGCAAGTTCGTTTAGGGGAAATGAGCACTATGTCCTATTACAGCAAATTGCGACTGGATGCCCTGGGTCAGTCGGTATGCAAAGGCCCGCACCATATTCTGGATGTCGGTTGTGGAGAGGGTATTAACGGGGAATACCTGAAGGCGCATGGGTTCGCCAAGCGTGTTGTCGGAATCGAATACGTCGAGAGCGCGGCGAAAATTGCCACAGATCGACTGGATGCAGTTATTTGTGCGGACCTGAATACGCTGGATCTGGGCAATCATGCGGAGCTGAATAATTTCGATTACATCCTTTGTCTGGATGTGCTGGAGCATCTGGTTAACCCCTGGGAAAAACTGCAGGGGTTAACCGGGTTGTTGGCGCCGGGCGGCAAATTGGTTGTGTCCTTGCCCAACGTGCGTAATTGGCGGGTGCTTTATGAACTGGCTGCGCGCGGACAGTGGGCATACAGCAACGCGGGAATTCTGGATCGCACGCACCTGCGGTTTTTTACCCGTGAATCGAGTATTGAGCTGCTGGAACAAGCCGGTTTGAAAGTGACGCAATGCCACCCGAACATGGCAGGTCTATCCGGGCAGATCAATCGCTTGTTGTTTGGGGCGTTGACCGAATTGGCGGCAGTTCAGTGGTTATTGGTCGGACAGGCAGCAAATGAGAACTCTTAGACAAACTCATCTGTCTCGCTATTCACTGAAGGCGCGAGAAACAATTGAAACCTTGTACTCCGGGTTGCGGCCGGATGCGATTTATCAACGATTTGTCGGCCCCAGGATATTGCTGAATAGCGTGCCCAAGGCAGGCACGAATTTGTTGCTGGATGTGATGCATTGCTGGCCTCAATTTCAGCGGCGCATCGGTAGAACGCTGCGTGGATGGCATGGCATCGACAACGATACCGAGAACACGATCACCAGCATCAGACGGGGACAATACGCCCCCTCCCATCTGCCGTTCAGCGAAGACTTGCGCGAACTGCTGCTGGCGCATGAGATCCGGACGGTGACGGTCATTCGCGATCCGCGTGACGTTTATTTGTCGGCAGCGTTGTATATGGCACATATGGATACGACGCATCCGGGCCATGCCTACTTTGCATCACTTGAAGACGATACAGCACGCATTGATGCGGCGTTGCGAGGTGTGGAGGGAGTCATCTCTCCTCTGGCAGAGACGCTGGAGAAATTCGCGGGATGGTTAAGTTACCGGAACGGATTGATTGTTCGTTTCGAAGACATTGTGGGATCGCCGGAAACACGAAATTCCGCGTTGAAGTCAATGGCGACCTACCTGGGATTGCCTTTCCACGAGGGGATCTTGTGTACCGCAGACCGGTATATCGGCAAACCCGGGAACCTGACTTTCAGAAAAGGCAAAGCCGGTGAATGGCGAGAACGGTTTAATGCTGAGCAAATTGAAATGGTGAATAACTCGGCAGGCAATTTGATAAAACTCTTTGGATACGCCGACTGAATTGCACTTGTTAACTGATCGAAACTCTTACTCCGGGACATGACATGTATCGCACTCTTGATATTTTGAATCTTGTATTTGCAGCCTGCTCCGGGCTGATGGCTCGTATCCAGTCAACACTGGGGCCGGAGCGGCTTCCGTTGTCTTACAAAGTCTGGGACAGGATGGGTATGGCGCCGGTTCCTTTTCATTACTATCAGCCGGTTTTCCATACCGGAAAACTGAATCCGCAACAGTTCTCGAGACCGGATGCAATGAGCGGGATCGAATGGAATGAACAGCAGCAACTGGAACTGCTTTCCGAATTCCAGTTTCAGGAAGAATTGCTCGAAGTTCCGGTTAATGCACCTGCAGTCAATTCGCTGGAATTCTTTTACGCCAACCATTCCTATGGCCCTGCCGATGCCGAAATGCTTTACAACATGGTCAGGCATTTCAAGCCCGCCAAAGTAGTTGAAATCGGGTCCGGCTATTCCACCCGGATGTTGAAGAAAGCTCTGGATGTAAACAAGGCAGAAGGGGTTGCTTCAAAACATATCTGTATTGAACCCTATGAAATGCCGTGGCTTGAATCGCTGGGCGTTGATGAAGTTGTCCGGCTTAAGGTCGAAGATGTTGATCCCGGGGTTTTTAAAGAACTAAAAGCGAACGACATTCTGTTTATCGACTCGTCGCACGTATTGCGTATGGGCGGGGATGTTTTCGTCGAGTATTTGCAGATCCTGCCCGTGTTGCAGCAGGGCGTAATCATCCACATCCATGACATTTTCCTGCCTTACGATTACCCGAAAGACTGGGTGGTGGACAAGCGACGTTTTTGGACAGAGCAATATTTGTTGCAGGCTTTTCTCGCATTCAATTCATCGTTTCGCATTCTGGCAGCAGTCAATTATCTGGCGGTGCATCATTCCGGAAAACTGGCTGACGCGTGCCCGGTTTACGGAATACTCGGGTCAGGCCATGGCTCGTTCTGGATGCAGCGCATCTGAAGGAGCTCTCATGGAACAAAACCGACCTGTTCTTTCCATCGTCATCGTGAACTACAACGGACTGCATTTTCTTCCGAACTGTATTGCTTCACTGCAAGATCATGTGCCCGGGACATTCGAGGTGATCGTTGTCGACAATGCTTCACAGGATGGCAGCCTGGAGTGGCTGAAGGATAACCATCCCTGGGTCAAATTGATTCGCTCAAGTCAGAATCTCGGATTTACCAGGGGCAACAACCTGGGCGCACGGGCGGCCAGCGGTGAGTACCTGCTGCTATTGAACAACGATACGGAAATACAAGCCTCGCTCGGGCCGCTACTGGATTTGCTGCGTTTCAATTCTTCCATAGGCGCACTCGGCTGCACACTGGCCTATGGCGATGGTCGCCTGCAAGAGTCGATCGGATATGCGCATACGCTGTGGCGCATGATCTTTTCCTGGGTGCCATTGAAGCGAATCTTTCCGCACAACGCGGCGTTTCGTCGCACGGTTGCTGCCACTTCCAGTCTGTATGAAAAGCCATTCGTCCCTGTTGACTGGGTGAGCGGAGCCTGTCTGCTGACGCCACTGGCGCTTTGGCGCCAACTTGGCGGTCTGGATGAACGCTACTTTATGTATGTGGAAGATGTGGATTATTGCCGCATGGTCGCTGAGGCGGGATATACAGTCGCTTATAGCGCGTGCGGCAAAGTGACGCACTTCGAGATGGCAGGGCGTGCCTGGGTGGGCAGAAGGGCAGTACTGAATTCCACCGACTCATATCTGACATTCGCACGCAAATATTTCAGCTGGTGGGAGTGCGTTTTGTTGCGCACGTTTTTGCCAATTGCGTTTGCGGGCCGGGCTGCAACCTGTCTTTTGAGTTCGCTGCTGATGCGTGACAAGAACAGTCATGAAAAGGCAAAAGCCTTTGGCAGCGCGGCATGGCGATTACTTTCAGGCAGTTCGGGGCGCGCATGAAGCGTATTCTGGTCATTCATCAATCCGCCGATCTTTACGGCTCCGACCGAACGCTGCTGCAGCTCTTATGCGCAATTCAGCCGGGCGAAGCGGACATTGTCGTATTGCTGCCTTGTCGTGGTCCGTTGGCAGATGAATTGGTCGCGGCGGGGATCGAGGTTCACATCGTTCCATTAGCATTGATTACCCGAAAAAGCCTGACATGGCGTGGCCTGTTTGAATTACCCATTGATTTGCTTAAGTCCTTTCATGCGATAGGCAGAGTACTCGCTGGAAGAAAGGTGGATGTCGTTTATTCAAACACCCTGGCCGTCATCAGCGGGGTGTGCTGGGCGTTTTTCAGACGAACCTACCATGTCTGGCACATCCATGAAGTTCCGTTGCACCGCTGGCAGCGAATATTGATGCAACTGTTTTTTGTCCGCATGGGTAGCGTGCTGGTATGCAACTCGCACACAACGCTCAGGCTCTGGTTCGGGACAAATGTCGGACGACGCAAGAGTGAGCGTATCAGGGTGGTCCTGAACGGTATTGCTGATCCGGATATCAGGTGGGTCATGCAAGCAGACCCGTTACGGCAAGAGTTGGGGATGCCGGAAATACTGATTTCCTGCGTCGGGAGGATCAGCTGGCGCAAAGGACAAGAGATATTGTTGCGTGCTGCAGAGCAAATATGGGAGTCCGGCGAGCGTGGTATTCATTTCCTGATTGTGGGCAGTCCGCCTTCCGGTCAGGAAACGGCACTGGAGTCGCTGAAGGAAATGATGCGCCTGTCTCCAGCCCGGGATGTGCTGCACTTCAGGGATTTTCAACGGAACATCTGGCCGGTATGGGCTGCAACCGACATTGCAGTAGTGCCTTCCACTGAGCCGGAATCTTTCGGTCTGGTGGCGGTGGAAGCGATGGCAATGAACTGCCCGGTGATTGCGTCCGGCCATGGCGGGATGCTGGAAATCGTTGACGATGGTTTGACAGGCAAGCTGGTTGCGCCGGGCGATGTGAATGCATTGGCGCGAGCGATACGCCTGCTGGCAATTAATTCCGAAAGGAGACGTGAAATGGGAGAGGCGGGAAGAAGGAAATTTCTGACGCATTTCTCTGAACAGGTCTATTTGAAGTCGATGAAGAATATTCTGCTTCCGGCGGATTAGGTCAATTTAGTTGCGGAGAAGAAGATGCAAACACATGTACCGCAAGATGCAATATATTCAGAAAACAGCGACCAGCCAACGCTGGCAAAGCGAGTTTTCTTCCTGGCCATGCTAGTGCCGTGCATTTTGCCCGCGGAAATATCATCGACTTTATTGGCTGTCGTTTTTCTTTTTTCGCTATCCGTTTCGACAATATCCACAGGGCGGGATTTTCTGCTGCTGATTGCGCCGTTATTGCTGTTGCTATTGGTCGGATTGCTGGGGGCGTCCAACCATGATGCTTACGACGCAGGCAAAGACGCCTGGTATTTAGTCAAGTCCGTCTGGGCGATCGGGGCAGGTTATTTCCTGATGACTTATATCAGATCGCTGCGCGATATCTGCAGGGCAGTGGCGGCGGTGGCCATCATGGCTGCACTGCTGCACCTTGCATATCTGGCCGTGTACTACCAGTCCGGCATGACCTTGTACGACGTGCGGGTCGAGGAAGGCGTGCGCGGCTACTTTGTCGTCGTCATCGGCCTTGCGCTGATGCTGGCAAATAGCAGCATGAGGGAATACCTCGGTTTCAGCGAGCCTGCCTATTATTACCTGGCCATTCTTGTTTGCGCGGCGTCGGTAGTTGCTGCCATGTCCAGAACCGAATTGATTGCATTGGTTTTGATGGTCGCCGTTCTGAAAGGATGGCTACGGCTCAGTGTAAAGAGAGCCATTATTCTCGGCCTGCTGGTGGCCGTCATCGGCATCGTGTTGGCGTCGGTCGCTCAGGTTGTCGATCAGGACGAGATGCCCTTTGTCGCCAAACTGCTTAATTCGTTGAACGAGTTGAGCATTGAGGACTATGACGACAAAGGTGATATCAACACCAACTGGCGTGGCTTTGAGAGTTTTATTGCATTGGCGACTTACATGAATGGCAGTGAGTTCGAGTGGGTGTTTGGTCAGGGCTCCGGTACGCTTGTGGATTTGGGCTTCTATATCGATCTGGGCGGTAACGAATTGCGCTATATCCCGATGCTCCACAACGGCTATATGTACATATTGCTCAAGTTTGGCATGGTTGGAATCGTCATATATTTGTACTTCTTGTATGCACTGATCAGTGCGGGCAGGGGATGGCGAGGAAAATCGAAATCCGAGTGGTCCCTGGCCGAACGTATTGTGTCGTCGCTTGGCTGGCTCTTTCTATTTACGACCATGGTGATTTCCGGAATTCTGAACAAGTACGAATTGGAACCGGCCATGGTGCTTCTCGGTGCTGCCGCAGCCTGGGTGAATCTGCAGCGGGTCGCTGAAAGAGGGCAATTGCGCGCTGTATGAACACAACGCAACAGGCGTGTCTGAATACGCGAGATCAACAACTAAATTGGATGGACATGACAAACCACTTCTTTCAGTTGACCAGAATCTGGATCCTGTTTACAGCGCTGTACAGCTTCTCTGTATGGGCAACCGCACAGGAAGTTGCGCAACCTGTGAACTGGCCCTGGCACGCGGTCAGCATTGGCTTCCCCGGCGGAAGTGCGGCGGATATCAAGCGTTACAAGGCGCGCCTCAATATCAACGCCGTGCGCCTGGATATCGTGCCGCGGTGGTATGCCCTGAGACAGGGGATTAGTGGAGACCAGGCCTTTAACGAAGCGCTGGTCTGGGCAGATGAAATGCTGGATACCTGTGCTGCAATGGGCATTACTGCGGTGATTCATATGGATCATTTTCCGATGGACCCCGCTGACCTGACAGAAAATTCTTCCCCGTCTTTCTGGAGTAACCAGGCAGAGTTGGACAAGATCTTATCGGTAGCAGGCCAACTGGCCGCCCGATATGGCAAGCGCGGCAAGGAACTGGCTGCCTATCATGTCATTAGCGAACCTCTGATTTATGACGGTGGGCTGGCCTTGTCACCGCCGCAACTACCCGAATTGCAGCGCAGAATCATTGCCGAGATTCGCAAGGCGGATAAGGACAGATGGATCGTCGTTTCACCCGGGCCCGGCGGCCAGCCGCAAACATATGCACAATATGTTGCACCGATCGAGCACAACCTGATCTGGGGTACGCATATGTATCAGCCACACAAGTTTACCCACCAGGGAATCGGGGGGCGACCCTTGGGCGTTGAGTACCCCGGTCTGGCTGACGGAGCCTATTGGGACAAGAACGCACTGCGCGGGCTGATGGAACCTTTGCATCTATTTCAGCAGAGTCACGCGGCACCGGTATTCATCGGGGAATTCAGCGCAGTGCTTTGGGCCAAAGGGGACGACCAATACCTCACGGACCTCGTTTCGATATTCAATGAATACGGATGGGGATGGGATTATTTCAGTGCCACCGACTGGCATGGGTGGAACCCCGATTACGATGAATTCTACGCACCCGACGTGCCTGAATCGGCCTGGAGATCGCACTTCGTGGGGGATAAATCGAAACGCTGGGCGACCCTGAGGAAATTGTATTAGGGAAATACCGATTGAGTCCCCTCTCCCAGAGGGAATAGGAGAAAAAACGGGCTTAATCGTCGCATCCTTAGAAGCAAATTGTTCAGTAGCCACCGGCCCCTTGTAGGAGCCAGCCCTTCGACTGAGCTCAGGACAGGCTTGCTGGCGAATGCCATTCGCGGCTGAAGCCGCTCCTACATGTGGTTCGCTGTCTGAGCATCAGCCGATAGCACGTAGTAGAAGCGAGCTTGCGAATTGCGCTCACTGTCGTCGATGTGTCATGTAATCTAAATTCGCACAAATACCCGCCCCTATCCCCGCCAAAATACATAGTTTCGAGTATGTAGCGCCCGAGTCCACTCAGCCACAATGATTCCCCGACATTTTGAAATGTTGAACCATCAACCACTACATTGGGGGGCAATCATGTCACGCATAATTACCGAGTTTGTGCACTTCGTTAAATTCTTCCGCCGCTATCGCCGGCTTGGATTTGATTACAAGACGGCATGGCTACTTGCCAGCACGAGGCTTCTCTGATCGGTTCATCCGGATAACCAGATATGTTCAGGGAGCAAGAAATGAACTTGCAGACAGAAAGTGCCGTTATGAACAAGGTCGGCGCTTCTTCCCATGCTACCTGGCAATCGCTGACGGATGCTCAACAGAGTGAAAGGCAATCCCTGCCAACATTAGCACTGGATGAGCACGGTTATATCCGGGAATGCGACAAATTCGTAGAGATGCTATTTGGTTATCGCCAGCATGAACTGGTTTGGCAGCACATCTCCTGCCTGTTTCCAAAACTCACGGAATTTTCCCTGATGGAGGGAAATCGGCTGAATCCGCTGCTTAACCATATCCGCCATCGTGATTACGAGTATGAAGCGATCAATAAGCAAAGCAGCATCATGAAATGCAATCTCGATTTCATTCTGGTGGAACACAAAGGAATGCTGACCGTATGGCTGATCGTGCGCTTTGTCGCCGATTCACATTCATGACGTTCATTTCATGCGAATAGCCAAAGTCATTTGCAATACAGACATGTTGCCGCCGGCCGCAAGGCCTGCATGAAAGTTAGCGAATTCAAATGCAATTGAAACACCAGCTTCAGCAAGAAGAACCTGCAGGGGGTTTCCCTGTGTCAAGCAAGGAGTAATCATCATGGCATCCGGTACAGTTAAATGGTTTAACGACGCAAAAGGGTTCGGTTTTATCTCTCCAAATGATGGAGGAGATGATCTGTTCGTCCACTTTACTGCGATCAACATGAGCGGCTTCAAGTCGCTCAAGGAAGGACAAAAAGTTTCGTTTGAAGTGACGCAGGGACAGAAGGGAAAGCAGGCGGCAAATATTCAAGCAGAGTAAGCATGCAGATGTTGAACTGAGTGCGCCGCCTGCTTCAAGAACTTGTATACGCATGCTTTTGAGGCAGGTGCGCAGGAAATGGCAAACGCACTCCGGGCGCGTTCCCTGCCGTGTAATTCTCGTGGTATCACCGCGAGCGTGGCAGGGCCAATTGAATCAACTGTAGCAGGTCAGACTTGATCTGACAGATTCTGTCAGAAGTTCGGCATATCCGGTCATAGCTCCTAACGAATTCGTTACCACAAACCGGACAGTGGAGAACTCACACATTCGACCCCTAGCAGCCCCCACGAGAATTTTAATAAAGCCACACTCCTCGCTGTTACCGGACGCTGGCTATTTTATGAAAATGGTGTGGGTTTGGACTTCAGGGGGCAGCTTTCTGGTGAAGCGGTCGTTGCCAGGCATTGTTTTGATAGCTATCGAAGGTCGCTTGCTAACCCGTTGTCTTTTGTCACCACATCAACTGGCCGCCAGCATATCGGCCTGCGCCCGCAGTTTGGTCGGTGTCGGTAGTGCTGCATGCCGACAGCCCGCAAGCAACGATCAAGAGAAGACTGCGGCAGAGCAGACTCAACGCGGTTCTAGTTTGCCCGGTGCATCTAGTAAGGGATCAACATGGGCCAATTTAGCCCTGCAATGTAAGTTGCACCGATTGAGAGTATTTGAATGGCCTTCGATTTTAAGGTTCAAATTTCATTTAACGGCAGTTTATTCGAATCTAATACGTATCACCACATAGGTACTCACCCGTACTTATTCAATTGCCGTGTTGCAGTAAGATTCTCAATCTCCAAAAGCAGATGCCCTCAAGCAAGGCTACACCTGCATTATCCGAACAATGCTAATTGAAAGGTAATTCTTGACTTATGCAGTTACAAAGCTGATACAAAATTACGTTAAAGAACTCTCTCGCCTTGCCGCTACTTCATATTCAATTCAATGACAAATTGAACAAGAAATATTTTGAGCAAGACCTCTGCTCGCTCTTTGACTAGGTGAATCTCGTGGCCATCAATACTCTGGAAACAGGATCATTTTCCCCTGAAGAATACAAGCTAATTGAACATGAACACTTGCAGTTACGTAACTCTTTGAAGAGCCTTCGTGACACCTGCCGCAATCTTTACAATCAAATCAGTTGCCAAAGTTGCGCTCGTGAACAAATCGCCACATGCAAAGGGCGATTGGTCTCTTCCTTTTATAACATCATAAATATCGCCACCAATCATTCTAATCACGAAGATTCTATTATGCGGAGGCTGTCACCCATTACCCGGGAATTCGAGGTCCTCCGTCGCCATGAACGAGCACACAACAATATCTTGAGCGAGTTGAATGCGAAAGTCAGTCAATGCGCTTTACTAGATGCACAAGGTGAGACTTCTGAAGCCTACCGCCAACTCTATAAAATGATGTCGGAACTGCTTGAAGCTCTAATCCCCATTCTCTCTTAGTGATGAATTTAAAACGAATATTCTTAAGCTATCAATATCAGGTGCCGATATGCATGATCGGTGTATAACAACATATGTGAGTTCGGATTTGATTTTGCTTGTTGGCAAATATGCGATAAGGAATAACACTACGTTTGAAATAGCTTCATCGGGAGGTGCTGAGAATGCTGCCTATCCCAATAGTCCCAATGGGAGCGCGAGGTTGTTAACATTGCCAGTGCTTTTGGTAACAGTGCTGTTGAAGGGTTTGCCTATATTTCCGCGGAAGATTCTATCTTCGGCTAATGCCTCAGCTTCAATCATCCTCATCTCGACGTACATTTCTGACTCACGAGTAAATGCATGAAATATGGGTAATTCTCAATGCCTAAAAATAGTTTTACTTTAACACCATGAACGCGACCCGACGCACTGAGGTCGAAGCGCTACTCGCCCGCACACCCCTGACGGAAACGTCGTCCCGGTCTGCCGAGGAGATACTGCACGAACTGCAGGTACATCAGATCGAACTGGAGATGCAGAACGAGGAGTTGCGCGACGCACGGATTAACCTTGAAGAATCGCGCGACCGTTACGTTGACCTCTATGATTTTGCCCCCAATGGTTATCTTACTCTTAACCAAGATGGCAAAATCTTAGAGATCAACCTCACGGGTGCCACACTGCTCGGGGTGGAGCGCAGTAAGCTGCTGCACCGCTTTTTCGCCTCTTTTGTTGCTCAGGAAGATCGTGGTCGTTGGTTTCTCAAAATGTCGCAAGCTCTAAAATGCGAAGACAAACTGGATTGCGAATTAACCGTCCAGCGTAGTGATGGGTCGAGCATTTACGCCAAGCTGAATTGCCTGCGCCTGAGCAGATGTGCCCAGGAATCCGTGCGCATCATGCTGACCGACATTTCCGAGCAAAAACAAGCCGAGGAGGTGCTGCGTAAATCACTTGAAGAAGTTGAAGACCTGTACAACAAAGCCGCTTGCGGTTATCACTCTTTGGACAAAGAAGGGATAGTCCGCCGCATGAATGATACCGAACTCGCGTGGATGGGCTATACGCGGGATGAAGTGATTGGGAAAATGAAATGGACAGAGTTTCAACCTCCTGATGGCGTTCAACACGATCCGGAGAGTTTCCCTCAACTCATGGAAATGGGGATCATCAACGACATTGAGTGCGAATTGACCCGCAAGGATGGAACGGTATTTATGGGGCTGTTAAACGCGACAGCCATTTATGACCCCATGGGCAATTTTGTGATGAACCGGTCAACATTAGTTGATATCACCCAGCGCAAGCAAGCGGAACAGGCTCTGCACCAGAGTAACTTGAATTTGACGGCCATTCTGGATAACTCGCCTTACATGATCTGGTTGAAAGATAACGATGGCCGCTACATTGAGGTCAATAATGTCTTTGCTCATTACGCTCATCTGGAAACGCAAAAACAGATTATAGGCAAGACCGATTACGAACTTTGGTCGACTGAGCTGGCAGAAAAATACCGTGCTAACGATATGGAGGTAATGGCCGCACGCCAGCAGCAGAGACGTTTCGAGGAGCAGGCGTTTGATGGCACAAAACTGCACTGGGTAGAAACGTTCAAGAGCGCCGTCATTGATGGGAACGGCAATGTGGCGGGTACCAGCGGCTTTAGCCGCGACATCAGCGAGCGCAAAGCCGCCGAGCAACAACTGCAAAACCTTGCCATATATCTTCAGAACGTACGCGAGGAAGAAAAGGCCAGCATCGCACGCGAACTCCACGACGATCTGGGCGGCACCATGAATGCCCTAAAAATCACAATCCACCAATTGAATAGCGAACTATCCGAAAATAATGATGCGAGGATCCTTCATGAACAAGTTGAAATCATGTCGCAAATGATCAACGACGCGGCGGGTATCACACGGAACATTATCTCAGGCCTGCGTCCGACCATACTCGATGATTTCGGCTTGCTGGCGGCCATCGAATGGCAAACTGCGCAATTTCACAAACTCAC
>CAYOJU010000020.1:0-29764 GCA_964404355.1 uncultured Sideroxydans sp.
TGGTGACGCCGGAAGCGCCGGTGAAGGCGGTGAACATTGCACAGATGACCAGCGCTATCGCCGCTAGTCCGCCGGGCATCCAGCCCATGAATACATTGGTGATGCGCACCAGACGCTTGGGTGCGTTCGATTCGGCCAGCAGATAACCGGCGAAAGTGAACAGCGGGATGGCGAGCAAGACCGGCGTTTCAGCCAGTCGGTAGACTTCGATGATGACGACAGTCAGGTCTACATCGTCGCGCGCGAAATTTACCATCACGCTTGCAGCGATTACCGCGAACAGCGGTGCGCCAAGCAGCACCATGGCGATAAGCGCGATGCCGATGAGGATCAGCATTTGGCTGCCTCTAGAAAATTCAATGTTCTAAGCAAGACAAGGCGCGAGCAAAAAATTGGGACGCAGCATATGTCTGATATGTAAGGAGTAATTTTTTGTGAACAACGCAGTATTGCGACGAACATTGGATTTTTAGAGGTAGCCATCATTCTGCCGCCTCGCGTCCGATAGCCTGTTGTGCGTGATGAAAGAAGCGCAAACCGTAACGCAGCCCGATCAGCGTAAAGCCCAGCGGCAAAATGAGTTCGGCAACCCATACCGGCAGCGAGCCGAACGCCATTTCGCCCGAGAGCTGGGCGCTGTGCATGAAACGCAGCGATTGCCAGGCCAGTACGAGGCACACAACCAGAGTGAACAGATCGGTCAGCGCTACCACCGCCGATTTGATGCGGCCGGGCAGCCAGCGTGCAATCGCATCCACGTGAATGTGCTTGCCTTCACGGCTGGCGGCGATCGCGCCCAGAAATGCCACCCACAGCACCAGCAGGCGCAACATCTGGTCGGCACCGTGAATGCTGATATCGAAAAAATTGCGCAACAGGATTTGTGAAGCAGCCAGCGACACCATCAGCGCCAGCATGAAGATGAGCAGAGCGTTCTCTGTCCAGGTGACGATTCTGATCAAGCGTGCAAGGACAGGAGGCAGGTTGCTGGCGGACATGTGCTAACGGGCGGAATGGCTCTTGCGGTACATATCGAGATTGGTGCGCAGCTCCTTGATCATGGCTGCCGAATACACGCCCTTGTCGCTCAGGCGCTGTATGGTCTGGTCGGCAGCGGCGCGCAGCTTGGCGATCTCCTCCGGCGGCAGTGTGACGAAGGTGATGCCCTGCTTGCGCAACGCATCACGTGCGCCGTTGTCATCGACACGCGTCTGTTTGTTCATTGCCGCATACACGCGCTCCATCACTTCGCGCACAATCGCCTGGTCGCCCGGGCTCATGCTGGTAAACGCCTTCTTGTCCACGGCCAACGCCCCAAAGATGGACATGGTGGGCATATCGGTCAGGTATTTCACTTTGGTATGCCACTGCAAGGCGATGGCGCCCGAAGCGGTAGCGCCTATGGTGGTGATCAGCCCGGTTTGCAGGCCGGTGAGTACATCGGTGAGCGGCAAGGGCAGCGACGGCGCGCCCAGCGTCTCGAACATGCTGCGGCTGATGTCGTCACCTTCCGGTACCCATATCTTCTGGCTCTTCAGGTCGTCAATGCGCTGCAATTGCGAACTCGACATCAGGTAGGCAAAGCCGCCATCGGTGAAGCCGAAGGTCACGAAGCCGTGATCTTCTATGCCCTGCGCGATTTTCTTGTCCATGCGCGAACGCACGTAGTCCAGCTCATCGTAGGAGCGAAACAGCATTGGCAGGCTGTATATCTGTGCATCCTGGTATATCTCGGCCAACGCGCCGCCGGTAAGTGCGCCGCCCTGCAACTGGCCGGCGCGGATTTTGCGCAACACCACGCGATCGCTGCCCATGCTGCCGCCCGGATAATACTTGACGGTAACGCGTCCTTCGGTGCGCTTCTCGATCTCTTCGCCGCCGCGGCGCAGCTCCTGCATCCACATCGTGCCATCCGGCGCGAAGGTGGCGATTTTCAGGTTTACCGCCTGTGCCGGAATACATGGCACGGCCAGCAATACTGCAAACAACAGTGATAGCAGTGAACGCATTTCTTTTCCTTAAGGTTGCCGACGGGGTGATTCCCCGTTCTGTTCTTCAGAAATAACTATCCGCACTTCCCAGCAGCTCTTTCGCTTGCCGTTTGGCCAACACATTGCTTAGCGTCAGTCCGGGCTCCGCCGCATCGGCATCAAGCACCTCATGCAGCAGCCGGTCATGCAACGGCCGGTCATAAGTGATGCGTGCATAACGGCGTGCGTATTCTACCTTTGCCATCAAATCGCGTCCTGCCGAAAGTGCAATGGCGCGCTCGAAATGCACGCGCCCCTCTTCGGGCTTGCCGCCCAGCGCCGGGGGCAGCAATGTGGCGAACACGCCCAAATACAAATGGCCTTCGCCGTGACTATAGGATTCATCCAGCTCGACCGCCCTCGTCATCAAGGCTTTTACCTTGGGCAGGCTGGCAATCGCGTTCCAGTCGCCGCTGTTGACCTGTATCCAGCCAGCCCAGGCCGTACCGCTGGTATACAGCAGCGGCACATCGCCCGTTTTCAGGGTGGCGATGGAGGCGGCAAACTCGTCATAGGGTTTTTCCATGACGTTGCACAAATGCACATCATGGACGCACAGCGCGCGGTCGCTGTAGTCGCGTGCTTTGCGCGCCAGCCGCTTGGCACGCTCCGGCTCTTTGACAAAGGCCGCTGCATACGCACCATACAACTTGCTGCCAGCCAGCAACATGTTTTCATTCTGGGGATCGCCCTCGATCAGGCTGTCGGTAAGCAAGAGGTAGGAAGGCATACCGGCTTCCACCGTCTCCGGGTCGTCCTGGTTGAGGATTGCGCTGGACAAATTGTTCGACAGTTTGCTGGTGGCCGACGAGGCCAGGCTGGCGCAGCCGGTCTGTGCAAGCAACGGCAGCAGAATGAGGAGCAGGCGGATCGGGCGCATGGTTGAAATAGGGTTAACTTGATTTAAGGAAAGGTTCATTTTGCTTGGTTTCTTGCGCAAGCTCAACCATTGGCCAACCAACGCTGACTGAACTCTCTGGCATCGTTGAGCCAGGCGTAAAAATCGGTGGTAAATCCATCCATGTCCGCGAGAAATTCCTGTTCGCCATTCGCCAGTGGATTCGGCTGCCGGGCCCGGCGCGACATGCGCAACAAGACGTCAGAGATCCCTTCAATTTGTGCGTAGCTCGACAGCCAATCTTCCTGCGCCATCAGCATCAAGCCGGGATGCGAGGAAATGGGGAGATCGTTCAGTCTGTCTTTGATCAATCGATAGACCTTTTCACAATAGGCATTCAGCGGCTGATCATGTAGCGCGGCCCAGTTTTGTGCCAGCAGATGATCGTAAAACACATCGACAAGCACGCCGGCATACCGCCGGCGTTCTGCCGAGACGCGCGAGCGACTTTGCCGAAAGGCGGGGTGCGTTTCCGCAAAGCTGTCGATGGCGCGATGCAGCGCGACACCCTTTGCCAGATCGTCCGACAATGTCCCGGGCAAGTGACCTTTGATCCAGTCACCGACGACTCCGCCCACGACCAGGGCTGGAGCGTCGCCTGCCAACAGTGCATGGGCCAGGAAATTCAATGTTTGCCCTGCCGGAGAGGGGCAGCGTTATTCACGATAAGAGTCATCATCGTCAGGAAGTGCAAAGTCGCCGCGGTAATACGCCGCGATGACACTCTTGGCCTCGGCAGCACGCGCGGCCGGTACACGGATTCGAACTCCCCCGACTGCGATTGTCAGCAGTGAGTGTACCTGGACAAGGTTGGTATCGGCGACGACGGTCGGGATGCCGGCTGCTTCCAGGCACCCGGCCAGTACGTACGCATCGGTAGGATTGAATAATTGCGCTACGATTTCATAGTCGCCCTCGTAAGGAAAGTTCTCGGTCTGGGGAGCAATCGGGGCGGGCGGATTCAGGCCGCGCGAGGCCAATTCTGCCTCGGCGATGGATTGTGCTTCCTCCGTCAGGCTGCCATCGCGGCAACGATGCAACAATTCTTCATCACTGATGTCGTGAAGATATTTTTCCAATTCGAGGGGGTCGATGTTCATTGGTTTTACGTTGCAAAAAATTGGCTTGCCTTGAATTTCATGTTGATCGACATGCTACCTCACGCACGAAATATTGTGCTGACAGATCAAATTTACCGGAGTACGATAAAAATCGTAATTTTTCCTTAACTACCATGAGGAGTGAAATTATGTCCAAGTCACAACATTCCACCAGAGAAGCCAAGAAGAAGCCGCTGATGACGCCGAAGGAAAGGCGGATGGCGAAGCACGCAAAGAAACATATTGAGGACACACCCCAGCTTATTCAGGATGCCACCCCTCGCGTGACTCATTGAGCGCAACTCTGCACTTATCAGGATGCAATTGAATGTTCTCTGTGGCGCGGCCCTGTTTCAGGCCGCGTCATGGTGATCGTTTTGTTCTCCGTCTGTTCCGCAAACTCCGCACAGCGACCAGCCTAGAGGAATAGATAGCGAATTTCTTCCAGTGACTCTTCGATTGAGTACGGCAGCATTTTGGCGAAAATATCCAGCCGGACAACGGCGTTGATTGCAGCGTCCTCGACACTGGCGGTTCGCAGCCGTGACGCCAAAGCCGTATTCACGATCCCGATCTCGCTATAAAGTTTCTTCAGGTTCTCCAGTTCCAGATCAACGCTCAGCCCTTGTTTGTGTCTGAAATATTGCTCCAGCAGATAGGTCGACACCGCCCTGAAAAGCGTTTCTTCCTCGGTGGCCAGAGGAAGGTGATAGCGCGCCATCGGCTTCAGGAATTCCATGTGGGGGCAGCCGCTGGTTGCCATGACCAATCCCATCAGCGAGCTCACGGCGCGCTGCGCCGTCGTGTTTTTGGTGACCATTCTTTCCGGGGTGGTAACTTCCATTTTGACTTCGTCATACGAGAGCACATTCCGGCAAGTTGCCATCAGCCTGACGAGTCTTGTGGCAAGGGGGCAATAGGTCATTGGTATGGAGCGCAGCGGGCAATTCGGGCATTGATGAAACTCGAGTCTGCACCAATCGGGCGGAGCGCCGGAATCCTCGGGTAGTGATTCCATGGTCTGCTTGTCGATTTTCACTTCGATAAGCTCTTCCCGGTTATTCGGGAAGATGAATCGGTAGCTGATGGTCAGGGTTTCATCCATATGTATTCCCGATAACAGTTAAGCCGGCAAATGTGCCAGTCAGAAGTACCTGGGTGCGACGCGTATATCCAGTTCGAGTCCGCCGTCGTCAGGCGTGTTTCCCAGTAGCGCTTGTTCCTCAGCCGTGAGCGGTTTGATCTTTTTCGCATCCCGCTGCCGGCTGAATACGCCATTGCGCCACTGATAAACCTCGTCCAGCTTTTGCTCGTAAGTGTAACTGTGATTGTTGTCATTGTAATAATCATCAAACCGGTTGCGGCCAAGGTATATCGCGTTGGAACCTTCGTAACCGGTTTTTTGTTCCGAGGCGGGGTCTGTGTTCAAAATATAACTCCAGTCACCGGGAACAAAATTTCCTGAAGCAATGGAGGAATAGATCTTCAGCAGTTTTCCTTTCTGTTCCATTTCATGCGTATCGAAGTCTTTCTCAAAACTCCACATGCTGCCGGGCTCGACACCTACCAGAGGATCGCCGTCCGCAAGCAGAGCTTCCTCCACTCTGCGTGTGCGTTCCAGATCGCGCTTGACCCGGCTGTAATAATCCAGCGTGCCTTGCACGATGACCAGTTTTGTCGCCGTATAGCAACCCATGGCGTATTTGTCCTGATGCAGGAAAACGTCCATGACTGCCTTATGCAGGGACACTCCGGGATTGGGGGTGCCTCGGGTCCAGTACTTTCTGTTCCATTTGGCTGAACCGCCGTTGGGCCAATCCCAGTTCAGGCGTTCGGCCCAGGCGACGATGTTCTGGCGCACGCCCACGTGATCGGACAGCGCTTCAATCGAGCAGGCCTTGTCCTTGAACGTCGTCATGCGCCCATGTTGTAGCAGGGCGAGCATGATTTCTTTTCTGGATACCGTGTTCACTACGCGCATTTTGCCCCCGGTCGTTGGCAGAAGGACGCGCTCCGTGGTGAGCGAGAATTCAGGGCGCATATGGAAATCGAGGGTGCGCGTGTCTTCCTGCGGCGTTGTCAGCGCGAGGGTAAGCTCGCCAAAGCGGGTATCCACAGTTTGCAATACATGATCAGTGTGGACGCCCAGTATCCGCAAATAGTCTGTTACTTCCTGCTGCAGGGTATCGAGTTGTGCCGGACAGCGAAACAGTACATCGGCCTGTGCATTGGCAATGCAGCAAGCCATGGCAAGAATGGACGCACCAAGCCGGAGAAACATTTTGTGACTCCTTGTTATTATTCTGTTTCTTGTTGGTCGAACTTTGTCTGCAGAAATTCATTTCATTGAATGCAAACCTATCATGTTGCCTTCGGTATCTACTGCCAGCGCAATAAAGCCGTATTGTCCGATGGACATTTTCTTGCGGTCCACGGAACCGCCATGCTGGATCACACGATCCGCTTCGACAGCACAGTCCTTGCAACTGAAATACACCAGAGTGCTGTTCCCGCCTGATGTTACTCCCTTTATCTTGACCAGGGCGCCGCTGGCGCCGATCCCGTCTATTTCCATCGGGAAGCCCCACATCTCGAATTCGGTGCTGTCGAGCTTTTCGAGCTTGATCTCAAATACCGATTCGTAAAATGCTTTTGCACGGGGCATGTCCTGCACATAAATTTCAAACCAGATTATCGGGTTGCGGGCCATTGTTTATCTCCTCGTGACACTATAAATCCGGTTTATTAACGATGCATTAACCAAGCAAACCGGATACCAGATTGTATTCATTCATGGCGAGGATCACTTGCTGCAGGTTGGCTACTCCGGTCAGCGACTCAATGGCCAGTAAGCTGCTGAGGTCGCCATTTCCCTGTGCTTGGGAGAGCAGGCTGTTGGCAAGCAATTCGGCGCCAATCGAGGTTTGAGACTGTGCGCCTGCTTGCGCGACAAAGCTGCCAGCCAAACTGTTGAACGCATTCGCGGCGGATGCAAGCAGTGAGAATGCACCCGTTGCGCTGGTATTGAAGGCAGACTGGAGCGTTGCCAGATTGACACTCAGGCTGCCACCACCTCCAGGAGTCGGGGATGAATGGAATTCGATTCCCAGCTGCGCAAGACTGGTCAGCGTTGAGTTGCCATTGCTGAAGTTGGCCTGCACTTCTGCGTTGAGAGACTGGGCCAGGCCTGATGCGCCGGTTGCGTTTGTGCCCAAGAAATTGCCGGTGCTGTTGATATTGGCAAGGGTGTTCTGCAATCCGTTGAAGGCATCGACAAAGCTTTGAACTTCCGCAGCCAGGCTGGCGAAATCAGTTCCGAAATTCTGGCCACCGCCGCTGGTTGCGGAGCCTGGTTGCAGGGCCTGTAGCTGATTCTGGAACGTAACTGACGCCGACAGCAGTTGCCCTTGCCCGGAAAGATCGACTATTGTCGACGCGGTGCCAAACAAGCCGGGCGTTGCAAGACTCAGTTCGGATGCCAGCAACCCTGTTGATGGAGTGATAGCTCCACTGTTGCCGATATTGATCAGCGGCGTGGTGGTGTTGATGCCCAGTAAAGGATCCATGATCTTCTCCCGGAAACATGACTAAGTTTGCGGGTAAGCCGGTCGGCTCGCTCATGATTCTTGGAATATGCCGGGCCATCAAAGTTTCCTGTCAGGTATATCTCAGACCGGAATACCCATGTCATAAGCAAATGAAAGTTGTCGCAACGGAGATGTGCAGATGACACAACAATCGAATTGTTTTTGACGAACCGACCCGGGGAGTGAACAATGTCGCACATTGCTCAATGTGAGCGATGCAAGCAGGCGGAATAGCAAACAACGTATGGCCAAAGACCCGACAGATTGCAGTACCGTAGATTTCATCGCACCCGCGCTGCATGTGACTTGCGGACAGGTGTTGATGGACCGGCAACGGCACATCGCGATTGTGGCGAAAAAAGGCCGGACGAGCGCTCATCTGGTGCGGGTGAAATCCGGCGTGCTGAAGCTGTCCAAGCTTACCGCCAAAGAACTGGTAGAAGAGTGGTCAGATGCGGATTATCCATTCGAACGTGCTGTGACCAAGTTGCTTGATCTGGGCAAACAGCATGGCATCACTGATGCGGCGCGCCTCGCGCTCGAAAAACTGGTCAGAACAGGGCGTGAACCGACGCAGTACCAGTTGTTCGGCTAATGATCCCGGCCAGGATCAATGTAAAAAATACTGTGGTGTCAGTGTGAAATTCTGCAATGGAAGCCATCTTTCATGAGAGTGGTATAGTTGACAACTACAGTAGGTCATAAGACAATCATTACCCGATACGGCACCCGCCGTCCCGTCCGATGACGGGATGCCCCTCGAGATTTGACGAGGAGTAAATCTTGAAAAATCTCAATGTTCTCCAACCGATTGCTGGCGGAACCTCTGCTCCCCAATTTCAGGCAGCAAAGGCGATGGCCTTTACGTTGGCTCTGGCCGACCCTGAATTGCTTGAGTCCGAATTGACCGCCAGGAAAGTTCGCAACACTTCCATGGCTTCGCCCGAGCTTGAGGACTGTTCCGGTCCTTATGGCTGGCGCGACTACGGCATTTACCACGATGGCCGACTTGAAGTTGACGTTGGTGGCGAAGCCATTTTTGTCTTCACCGAATCCAGTCTCAGCGATGGCCACGAGCACTTTGGCCCCGGACCACTCGCTAACCTGCGCGATGAAAAGGGCAATGAAATGATTTGCCGCGCGGGCGGAGTGGCTTGCATGCCTCTCGACGAGTGGGTCAGTAAATTCACCCGAGTCTGGATGAGCCGATTTCTGCAAGATCAAGGAGATCACCATGTTGGATATCAATCACATCATTAATGAGCAAGCGCATGACCGCAGCGATCCTGAAGGTCATATGTACGATCTCGAACACTGGTCTCCTCTTATCGCGAGGCAACTGGCGCTTGAGGAGGGAATCGGAGAACTCACCGAGGCGCACTGGCACGTGATCTATGTGTTGCGCAACCTGTATCGGGAGCAAGGGCGCGCGGAAAACGCGCGTGTCGTGATGCGGATGCTGGAACAGGATTTTGAGGATGAGGGTGGACTTCGCTACCTGTTCGAACTGTTTCCGAAAGGACCCGTCAGCCAGGGGTCGCGTCTGGCGGGTGTACCCGTTCCTCCCTATGCGAGCGATCCGTCGTTCGGCTGGGCCGGATAAGGGCGCTGTTCCGTACTCTCGCAATTTCTTTGCAACGCAAGGAGAAAATCATGAACACAGCAGATATGATGATTTATGTGCATCCCGAGCTGGATGCCGAAAGCAGGGCTGTTCTGGAAAAAATCGTGGAAGGACGTATCGGGGTTGACTGCGCGCAATTCGATCCTCATACGCATCACCATGCAATGATGGTCAGGTATGATCCTGATGCAATCGAGGGCATGCAGATATTGAATATGGTGCGGACTACCGATCCTGCGGCGACGATAGTGGGTCTTTAGTTTCAATCAAACGGGCTGCGTGCTTATAAAACCCCGTCGCTCATCTTCTTGTAGATGTGCAAGGGACCGTCGGTGTGCGGACTGTGTACCCGGCTGATTGAGAAAACGAATTTGCTGTCCATTGCCTTGACGGCATCCTGAATACCTTTCAAATAAACGCCGGCCAGGTCGAAACGGCTGTGTTCTGATTTGATGGCGATCAAGCCTGAAATGTAGCCGTTGGTGATGGCAATGTCGGAATTGTCTGCGTGCATTCCTTCGTCCTTTCCGCGGATGTCGGTATCGATCATGCTGAGCCGTGAATTGATCACATTCAGGTGTCCTACACGCGCATTGCGAATGGTAATGTTGCTGCAGTCGCGCAGGTCAATGCTGCGATAGTCACCTTCAAAATTCATGCCTGACTCGCGCGAGCAAGTGCCGACCCGTTGACTAGTGAAAGCGGGCGGTGCGGATACTTGCGGATATTGCGCGTCCAGCTCGGGTTCGCTGGCCAGCAGGTGTGCCTTGATCAGTGCGTTCGTCTGTTCACTCTGATCCCGCATTGGTTCATGCCCGGATTCGTCAATGATCTGCAATCGAGCGTGGGGCATGCGTGCGGCCAGCACTTCGCCGGTGCGCAGCGGTGCAGTCAGGTCGTTGTCGCCCCAGAGAATGAGGGTGGGCTCGATGACTGAAGTAACGGCATTACTGAAATCTTCGCCAGCCAGTTCGAGTGCCGCAATCCTTGCCGGGCCTCCCCTCAACACGTTGTCGCGGCCCAGCGCGGAATTGGCGATGTCGATCGGCGATATGGGTAGCCGGTCAACTTGCTCCAGTATCCTGCCGGAAAGACGTTCGGCGAAGCCGCGCGTCTGGTGCACACCGCTGGTGTTTTCCAGCATGGAGCCCGCCTGGAATTTGGAAATGACCTGCGGATGCAGAATACCGGCTGCGTCCAACAACACCAGACGCTGGAACCGCAATGGCCGCTGAGCGGCGAATCGTAAGGCAATGGCGCCGCCCATCGAATGGCCAACTATGTGATAGTTCTTGTCCGGGAAATAGTGATCGGCCAGAAAGTGCGCCAGCTGTGCGTAACGGGTGGGTGAATAGTCCTGGCTTCCTTTGTCCGATTTGCCGAAGCCGGGCAGATCGAAGGCGAGCACATGAAAATTTTCCGCCAATGCCGGGATGGCGTTCTTCCAGTCATCGATGGAGCCGCCCAGCCCGTGGATCAGGATTACGCCGACCTTGGCATCCGGATTGGCCTGCAGCGTGCAAACCTTGCCTTCGAATATCGGCTCGGCGATACATTCTTCAATAGTGCCGGGAATGGCATCGGCACACCATGCCAATTGCAGCCAGCCACTTGCCAGCAGACCTAAGAGTAAACGCGTTGCAAAAATCATTTCATGATTCCGTATATCGGAGATGCGCCCCATTGGACGAAAATGTCAGGTTAATGTTTCGGCATCCAGATCGCCAACAAGCCGATAAAGCCCAGCGCAAACAAACTTTGCTCGATCTTGTTGCGCGCTTCAGCGATCAAACTGTCGCTGTTCCTTTTCATCTCGTCCTGCATGTCCTCGTTGGCAGACTTGAGTATGTCGAGCAGTGGGCGGTCTATGCCTTTGACGGCCACATCAGCAGGGCCGGGGAAGTATTTGCTGTCAATCAGCAGCAATAAGCTATTCTTGTACTTCTCATGATTGACGGTATGAGCATCAAGGAAGCTGCGCAATTTTTGATTCATGGAACGCAAATCGTTTTTGGCAATGATGTCCTGTGCAGCCGTAGTGACTTTTTGATACTGCGCATCATAAATGAGCCAGTTCTGATTCAGGGTGTCCCGGTTATTGCTGCGTAGCAACAAGTCCTTCCAAAGTTGTATTTCATCCTTGTAGTCAATCTGCAGATTGTCAATTGTTGAATAGCGATCCGAAGCGGCATTAATTTTGTCATCCAGGTCATTGGTGCTTATTCCTATCCAGTAGAGCCAGAAAAAAAAGACCGCCGTGAAAATGACTCTGGCGAGTGAGGCCCAGGGTGAATCAAAAATGCTTGAACGATCGGTACTTTTTGCCATTGCCAATGCTCCTCAATATACAAATCAGAAACGGGAAAGGTTTTCAACAATCAGGTGGATAATTTCCAGCGCCGAATGTTACAGCAAATGTCTTTGCAGCCGTTTATGCGGACAGAGAGATTAGGCAAAATGGATACAACCTGCACCAGCTATTCGATCCATATTGTGTATGCCATGCTACGTCTGCCCATAACCGGTAGAGGTAGTTGACGGTATTTAGGAGAAAAAGTTTCAAGCACTATGAAATGGATTTGTTTAAAGTGAGTTTTGTACAATATAAATATTACTTCAGGGCGCATGCATTATGGATATGGCGATATCAATAGCCAAGCAAACATTTGCGGCATAGTCTGACAGACGCACCGCTAATGTTTGCCAGTCATTGATCATTCACTTCATGCGCTATTGATTGTGACTCAGCCGGGTTCTCAGACAAAATTGCCTGTATTTATGACCGAGAATCGCAGAAGATGAATGTGCAGTATGGAACTTACATTTTGCGAGCATGATGATAGACTGAAACCGTGCATAAACTTGCATCCGGCGCCTGAGTCGGAATTAATATGGTTACCTGGTCAAGGAGACAAACATGGCCCGCGATATTGATGAACAGGAAGAGGACACGCCGCCTCCCGCAGGTGAGACTCGCGAGAAGCTGAAGCTCGTTGCGCACTATGCAATGCTTGGCTTCGCGCCAGTCGTATCCGTTGTGGCACTGGGTATCGCCTTGTTCGCCGGCGGCAATCACTCCGACCGGGCGCAAATCAGCGAACTTAATGGCCACATCGACAGTTTGAGTGCCAGCCTGGCGGCGTCCAAAGAAGAGCTGGAGAATCTCAAGTTCAGCATGTCGCGCGAAAAATCACAGCGGGCGGATGAGCGCAAGAAAGTGGAAGAGCATGATGCAAGAATCATTCAGAACGTTACGCGTTTGCAGGAGAAGCTGAAGGTATCTCCTACGCTGGAAGAGCAGTTGCGTGCGGAAGCCAGAGTGCATGCAACCCCCGTTCCGGTTACCGGTGCCACACCTGCACCCGTAGCCGCATCCGCACCGGCGGTTGCAGAAAAATTGCAAGCAGCTTCCGCGACGGCGCCAGCGAGCCCGGCCAGTAAACCTGCAGCCGCAAAACCAGCACCGAAAGCTGAAGAAAAGAATAAGGCCGCGGTTACACCCATAAAGAAAATTGATGAAAAGCAGAAAGTGGCCCCCGCGCCAAAGGCCGACGAGAAAATGAGTCCCCAAGTAAAAGCACTGAAGAACGCGATCGATCAGTACAACAAGCAATAATCACGGGAGTGATTGTTTGTTTGGAACTGGATGAATTGTGAGATTTAGTTGTCCGGCAGAATGATGTCAGAGGTGCCGGGACAGACCCAGCGCGGATATTCGCGCGTGGCATCAATGCAGCCGCCATCGGCGTAGACACCGGACGGATCGCGCATGCGCATCATGCGTTCAAGAATGCGTGCGGTTTCGGCGGGGTTGCCCAGTGTGGCGCGAACCCGCTCTTCAACTATCTCCTCATTTATCTGCAAATAACCTTCATCATCCTGATAAACGCCGTCGCGCCAGTGGTAAATCTCGATGCATTTTTCAGTCATGCCGTAGGGCTTGTCGCATTTCCAGAAATTGGTGAACAGCCCGCTGCCGAGATACATGACCCAGGAACCCTCGTAGCCGGTCACATCTGAAGAGCGCTCATCCGGGTTGCGGAACCACAGGCGGTCGCCGGGCACGTAATAATTTGGCGGCAGCGGCTGTTCCATGGAGCCGTATTCGCGCAGGAATATATCGTGATATTTCCCCGACATGATGGCGCGCGATTCCCACTGGCGCTGCAACTGCTGCAGTAATGCGGGATTGCTGACGGCCAGTTCCTGTGCAATACCGAGCAGGATCACATACTCGGTTGCGCGGTAACAGGAGAAGGAATACTGCTGGCCTGATAACTCAGGCTGGGTTGCCATGCGCAACGCGTCAATCAAAGGCTTGCCGGGCAATACGGTGAAGCCGTTGTCTTCCGAGTAGATCCAGTAATCTGCAGGCCTTTCGATTCTGCTGACGTGGAACGAAAGCGCCGTGTGGCGTGCTGCTTCGACGATGTGCTGACGAACGCGGATGGATGCGACGAGTTCTGCATAGCTCGGATATTCGAAGGTAACCGGGCCCAGCAATAGCGCCAGCAGAATTTCCTTTTCAAGGTCGCACTTGTTTTCCGACGTGTTGAGGTGCAGTTTTTCGCACAAATGTAGTGTGTCGCAAACTGGAGCAAATCTATTCCGGAATGCGGGACGCAGCCGGATGCGAATGGCCAGCCCCTCATGTTCTTCAGCGGCCTCGATAAACTGATCAATGTCGAGTTTAACAGCCAGTTTCTGAAAGTCGTTTCTGGCCGATGCAAGGTCAGCGACGCCTGCAACTCGAATCAGAACTCCCCCGAGATCCTGTTCAACACCTGATTTATTCCCCATTCCCTGACCTGTAAAATCGTTATTCTTCTATAACATCTTGTTACTACAAAAACCTTTCCAGCAATTTGCGGCTGTGCTTGTCCAGAACATCAAAATTCTTGATCAAAAACGAAACGCCATGCCCGTCTGTGATGAGCAGTGAGGTGTGGGTAAGACGGCGGATGTGGTCTTCCGCTTTGAGCAACAGTTCGGTATCGCCGCGATTGGTCGACACTTGCCACTTGCTTGGTGTGGCGAAACTTGAAACCTGGTTGATGCGGAGGATTTCCGGCATGAACTCGCGTTGCGTCAGTTCGGACTCGAGCAGGACGCGCACGTCTTCTGGTGCGTCGTTCAGGCGGCTTATCCAGCCCAGTTCATGCCCGTCTTCCCCGAGCAGGGAAAGCCCGGCCTCTGGAGCACTGATGGGGAAGGCGCGCACCGGGACGACACCCTCGTAAGTCTTGCCTTGTGCATCGGTGAGCACAAGACGGCCAGCAGCATTTCGGCTCAATTTGAATTCAGTGGAATTCATGTCGCTGACTCCTTGGCGGTTACCGGAGTATTGCTGGCGTGATCATCCAGATCGGTATCCACATTGCGCGCCTGCGCCTGGTACAGCCGGAAGTAGGCGCCCTCATTACGCATCAGTTCGTCGTGACTGCCCGTCTCGACAATTTCGCCGCGGTCCAGTACGACTAGCCGGTCGGCCTTGTGCAGCGTGGACAGGCGGTGCGCGATGGCAATCGTGGTGCGGCCGCGCACCAGATTGTCCAGCGCTTTCTGGATTTCCTTTTCGGTTTCGGTATCGACCGAGGCGGTTGCTTCGTCGAGGATCAGGATGCGCGGGTCGATCAGCAGCGCGCGCGCGATGGAGATGCGCTGGCGTTCCCCGCCCGACAGTCCCTGACCGCGCTCACCGACCAGCGAGTCGTAGCCGTGCGGCAGGCGCAGGATGAACTCATGTGCATGTGCGGCGCGCGCAGCCGCCACGATTTCCGCCATGGTTGCGTCCGGTTTGCCATAGGCAATGTTCTCGGCAATGGAGCCGAAGAACAGGAACGGCTCCTGCAGCACCAGACCGATGTTGCGGCGATATTCCGCGATGGGCAGCGAGCGGATGTTGACGCCGTCGATGCTGATTGAACCCTCGCTCACATCGTAGAAGCGACACATCAGATTGACCATGGTACTTTTGCCCGAACCGCTGTGTCCCACCAGACCGATCATTTCTCCCGGCGCGATGCTGAGGTTCAGATTCTTGATGATGGCGCGGTTGCCATAGCGGAATCCGGCGTCGCGAATATCGATGCGTCCGGCGATGTGTTCCAGGTGTTGTGGCCTGGACGGCTCGGGCACCGTGGAAACGCGGTCGAGAATATCGAAAATGCGCTTGGCGCCGGAAGCGGTTTTTTGTGTCACCGACACGATGCGACTCATCGAATCGAGGCGCGTATAGAAACGGCTGATGTAAGCGAGGAAGGCGGTCAGCACGCCGACAGTGATCCTGTCGTGCGCGACCAGCCAGATGCCGAACGCCCACACCACCAATAAACCGACTTCGGTGAGCAGGGTCACACTGGGCGAGAACAGCGACCATATCTTGTTGATGCGGTTGTTGACAGCCAGATTGACCTGGTTGGCCTGATGGAAGCGTACCGATTCGCGCTTTTCCTGCGCGAAGGCCTTGACCACGCGGATGCCGGGTATGGTGTCGGCCAGCACGTTACTGACTTGCGACCAGACGCGGTCAACCTTCTCGAAGCCGGTGCTGAGTTTGTGCCTGACCAGATGGATCAACCACACGATCAGGGGCAGCGGCAGCAGCGTAGCCAACGCCAGCCAAGGGTTGATGCTGAACAGGATCGCCGCCGTCATTACGATCATCAGCACGTCGGTGGCGAAATCGAGCAGGTGCAGCGACAGGAACAGACAGATGCGGTCGGATTCCGAACCGATGCGTGACATCAGGTCGCCGGTGCGTTTGCCGCCGAAATATTCCAGCGACAAGTGCAGCAGGTGATCGTAAGTGATCGTGCGCAAGTCGGTACCGATACGCTCGCTGACCAGGGCCAGAATGTAGGTCTTGGCCCAGCCCAGTGCCCAGGCCATCAGCGCCGAACCGAACAACCCTGCGAGCAACCATGTCGTCACGGTTGTGTTAATGGGTGCACCATTTTGATAAGGGATGAGAACGTCGTCCATCAACGGCATGGTCAGATAGGGAGGTACCAGCGTGGCAGCCGTGGAAGCGAGCATCAGCAGGAAACCGCTGAGCAGTTGCCACTGGTAAGGTTTGGCAAAACGCCACAGACGCAACAGCACCCAGCTTGAGGGCGGCGCTTCCGATTCATCTTCGCAGTAAGCGCATTCTTCCTGATTCGGTTCCAGCGGTGCCAGGCAGCGGGGACAAAATACCGGAATCTCTTCGACAAAAGGCTTTCCGGCCAAACAAGCGCTCAGTACCAGTTCAAATTGGCGGACGAAACGCGTGGCGTCGGCATCGTGCACCATAGTGTAGCGCCAATAGGCCTGTCGTTTTTCGCCGTTCAGTAATTCGATGCTGCCGACACCCGCGTGATCCAGTTGCCGCAAAAATACCCCTTTACTTAGCGGGTATTCAAAGAAGTCCTGATTTGGCCAAGTCAGACTGATCAGGCGATGATTGGTTAGCAGAATCAGCCTCTTGGAAAAGTTCAACTGCTCGTCCAGGTTGGTTTCCAGAAAAGCATGGACTGTTTCCTGCTCGGATAAGTGCGTTTGCAACGCCTTATGACAAGCATCGGAGACCAGTTTGTCGGAAGAAATGGAGGGAATAGTATGAGTGTTCACTGTTTTTCAGTTTACTACAGTCGTGAAATTGGACAAACTGCCGACCTTTCGTAAACGAAACCGGTGTCGAGCGCGTTACTGTAAAGTTTCGATGTCGTGTTTTCTACCAATCTTGTGGTCATCTGGAAAGTTTGATGGAGTTTCTTAAAATCCTGCCGCTGCGCGGCCCGAATATCTGGACATATCGTCCCGTCATTGAAGTCTGGCTGGATATCGGCATTCTGGAAGATTCTCCTTCCAACACCATTCCCGGTTTTTATGAACGCTTGACTGCATGGCTACCCACGCTTAGCGAGCATCGCTGCGGTGTCGGCAAACCCGGCGGTTTTCTGGAACGCCTGCGCGAAGGCACCTGGGCCGGACATATTCTTGAGCATGTTACCCTCGAATTGCAGAATCTGGCGGGCATGCAGACCGGCTTCGGCAAGGCGCGCAGTACCGGAGTGCGCGGTGTCTACAAGGTTGTAGTGCGCTCGCGCCACGAACAAGTGACCATCGCAGCCCTGCGCGCCGGTCGCGAACTGCTGCTGGCCGCGATCAACGACAAGCCGTTCGACGTGGCAGACGCGGTCGATCGCCTGCACAAGATGGTTGACTCGATGTGTCTGGGGCCGAGTACCGCCTGCATTGTGGATGCGGCCACCGGACGCGGCATTCCCTCCATACGTTTGACCGAAGGCAATCTGGTTCAACTGGGTTATGGCATACGCCAGCACAGGATATGGACGGCAGAAACCGACCAGACCAGCGCCATTGCCGAAGGCATCTCCCGCGACAAGGATCTGACCAAGAGCCTGTTGAGCTCTTGCGGCGTGCCGGTTCCGGAAGGGCGCATTGTCGAGAGTCCCGCGGATGCCTGGGAAGCGGCGGAGGATATCGGCGTGCCTGTAGTGGTCAAGCCAAGCGACGCCAATCACGGCCGCGGGGTCTCCACCGAATTGATGGCACGCGAAGAAATCGAGGCCGCCTATCACCTTGCCGATGCGGAAGGCAGCGAAGTGATCGTCGAGCGCTTCATACGCGGCAACGAACACCGTCTCCTGGTGGTCGGCGGACATCTGGCGGCAGCGGCACGCGGCGAATCACTTTCGGTGCTGGGAGACGGGCATTCCACAATACGCCAACTCATCGATACCCAGATAAACACCGACCCGCGTCGCGGTACAACCGAAAATTTCCCCCTCAATGTAATCCTGCTGGATAACGATGCAGCCGTACGCCTGGAGCTAGAGCGGCAAGGCTTCGATGGCGAGGCAATCCCGGCGCAAGGCAAGCAGATACTGATCCAGCGCAACGGCAATGTGGCATTCGATGTGACCGACGAAGTGCATCCGGATGTTGCCGCGACAGTGGCACTGGCTGCACGCGTCGTCGGCCTCGACATCGCCGGCGTCGATCTGGTGGCGGAGGATATTTCCCGCCCTCTCGCAGAGCAGGGCGGAGCAATCGTCGAGATCAATGCGGGGCCGGGTCTGCTGATGCACCTCAAGCCTGCTTCAGGAACTCCAAGGCCGGTGGGTAAAGCTATCGTCGACAATCTGTTTGAAGCGGGTGACAGCGGGCGCATCCCGGTGGTCGGTATCAGCGGCACCGACGGCAAGAGTTTGGCGGCGCATATCGTGGCAAAACTGCTGCACCTGCGCGGCGATTATGTCGGGCTGGCTTGTACCGACGGTCTTTATTTCGCGCAACGTCTGGTCGACAAGCGCGATTGCGCCAACTGGACTTCCGCGCAAAAGGTGCTGTTGAACCGCAGTGTCAGCGCTGCGGTGATCGAGAACAGCTGCGACACGATCCTGGGCGAAGGCCTGGGCTACGACCGCTGCCAGGTCGGCATCATTACCAATATCGATGCCCCGCGGCACTTCGGCAAGTTCTACATCGAAACAGCCGAGCAGGTTTGCAATGTGTTGCGCACTCAGGTGGACGTGGTGCTCGAAGGCGGAGTGGGTGTGCTGAATGCAGACGATGCCCTAGTGGCGCAGATGGCAGAACATTGCGACGGGGAGGTCATTTATTTTTCCCGCCAGGCCGAATTGGAACTCATCACGGAACACTTGCAGCAGGGCAAACGCGCGGTGCTGCTGCGCAATGGCTGCATTGAGTTGCATGTCGGCGACGAGCATGCAGAGTTGGTGAAACTGGCGCAGGTGCCGGTGCTGGCGAATGCCGGAGGTACGGAGCGGGTGGTCAGCGTGCTGGCCGCTGTTGCGGCAGCTTGGTCGTTGGGTGTGACACAGGTGTTGATCCGGGCCGGATTGACAACGTTCGAATTAAAACCGGCTAATGCAAAGGAAATCGCCTGATGGAAGTGTCACGAGTCCGCGCGCTACGCGGCCCAAATCTGTGGAGCCGGAATACCTGCATCGAAGCCATCGTCAATTGCAGCGAGGCGGAGCAGGATATCACCGGGATAGATAAATTCGAGAAACGTTTACGCACCCGGTTTCCGGAAATTGCTTTCCTGCAGGTAGTGGGGCACAGCGCGGCAGTGCCGCTGGCACACGTGCTGGAACTGGCGGCGCTGGGTTTGCAGGCGCAAGCCGGTTGCCTGGCCACCTTCAGTCGGACTACGAAGACAACTGAAACTGGTGTGTACCAGGTTGTGGTCGAATACAGTCAGGAGAAAGTCGGGCGCCGTGCGCTCGAACTGGCACAGCAGTTATGCGATGCGGCACTGAACAATACCGGTTTCGATCTGGCGGCGGCCTTGCACGAATTGCGCGAACTGGATGAAAGTGAGCGCCTTGGGCCGAGTACCGGTTCCATCGTCGATGCCGCCGTGGTACGCGGAATTCCTTTCCGGCGCCTGACGCGCGGCAGTCTGGTGCAATTGGGCTGGGGCAGCAAGCAACGCCGCATCCAGGCGGCGGAGTCGGATCACAGCAGTGCCATTGCCGAATCGA
The DNA here is from genome assembly GCA_964404355.1 of uncultured Sideroxydans sp. Classification (GTDB taxonomy): domain Bacteria; phylum Pseudomonadota; class Gammaproteobacteria; order Burkholderiales; family Gallionellaceae; genus Sideroxyarcus. The sequence continues at coordinate 19,757 of CAYOJU010000020.1, forward strand.
TTGCGCAGGATAAAGAACTGACCAAGAAATTGCTCGATGCGGTGGGCGTGCCGGTACCTGACGGGCGCCCGGTGGTTAGCGCCGACGATGCTTGGGCTGCGCTGTGCCAGATCGGCGCCCCCGTGGTGATCAAGCCGCAGGATGGTAATCAGGGCAAAGGCGTCACGGCGAATGTGACGACGCGCGAACAGTTGAACATCGCCTATGCTGCTGCGACCGAGATCAGTTCTGAGGTGATGGTTGAACGCTACATCCCCGGCTATGACTTCCGCCTGCTGGTGGTTGGCAATCAGGTGGTGGCCGCGGCACGCCGCGATCCGCCGATGGTCGTCGGCAACGGCGAGAACAGCGTGCGCGAACTGGTGGAACAGGTCAACAGCGATCCGCGCCGTAGCGAAGGACACGCGACTACGCTGACCAAAATCCGCATCGACGATATCGCCCTGGCCAGGCTGGCCCTGCAGGGCTACGACCCCGACTCCGTGCCGAAAAAAGGCGCACGCGTCGTGTTGCGCAACAACGCCAATCTCAGCACGGGCGGTACGGCAACCGATGTCACCGACGACGTGCATCCCGATATCGTAGCCAGCGCGGTCGCGGCCGCGCAGATGGTCGGCCTGGATATTTGCGGCGTCGATGTGGTGTGCAACAGCGTGCTCAAGCCGCTGCAGGAACAGGAAGGCGGCATCGTCGAAGTCAACGCCGCGCCCGGTTTGCGCATGCACTTGCATCCTTCCTACGGCAAGGGTCGCGCAGTGGGCGACGCGATCATCTCGATGATGTTCGGCCCCGGCGAGAACGGCCGCATCCCGCTGGTCACCGTCGCGGGAACCAACGGCAAGACCACCACAGTGCGCCTGACCGCGCACATTCTGGGCTGCAACGGACTGCGTGTTGGCATGACCAATTCCGACGGCGTATATATCGAGGGCAAGCGCATTGATACCGGAGATTGCAGCGGACCCAAGAGCGCGCGCAACGTGCTGATGCATCCCTATGTTGACGCAGCCGTGCTGGAAACGGCTCGCGGCGGCGTGTTGCGCGAAGGCCTGGCTTTCGATTTCTGCGATGTGGCGGTAGTGACCAATATCGGCATGGGCGATCACCTGGGGCTCAGCTATATCAGTACTGTGGAAGACCTGGCCGTGGTCAAACGCGTGGTAGTGCAGAATGTCCCGCCGCACGGTACGGCGGTGCTGAATGCGACCGATCCGATGTGTGTGCAAATGGCGGATTCCTGTCCCGGCAGCGTGACGTTTTTCGCGCCTGACAGCCATCACCCGGTCATCAATACGCGCAGGGCACAAGGGCATCGCGTGGTATTCATTGCTGACGGCCACATCGTTGCTGCGCAAAATGAAGAAGAACACCGTATCCCGCTCGCGGAAATTCCGCTGACGCGCAATGGAACGATCGGCTTCCAGGTCGAGAATGCGATGGCGGCGATAGCTGCCACCTGGGCATTGAAAGTGGACTGGGAAAAGATACGCGTCGGTCTGGGCTCTTTCATTAACGATGCGCAAACCGCACCTGGCCGCTTCAATTTCTTTGACTATCGCGGCGCCAGCGTGTTTGCCGACTACGGCCACAACCCCGATGCCATGCTTGCTCTGGTTCCCGCAGTCGAGAGCATCAAGGCCAACAAGCGCGTGGTGGTGATCAGCGGAGCTGGCGACCGGCGCGATGTCGACATCATCCGCCAGACCGAAATTATTGGCGATGCGTTCGATGAAATCATTCTGTACCAGGACCAATGCCAGCGCGGCCGTGAGGATGGCGAAGTGTTGGGCTTGCTGCGCAAGGGCTTGTCCAATGCCAAGCGCGCCAAATACATCACCGAGATCACCGGCGAGTTCCTGGCGATTGATACAGCATTGTCACGCTTGCAGGCCGGTGATCTGTGCCTGATCCTGATCGATCAGGTGGATGAAGCGCTGGCGCATATTGCGAAGCGGGTGGAAAGCGTTTGATTGGCTGCTGTTTGCTTAACAGCGAAAAGGGGCAAACAGGAAATCAGGTTTGCAGGGATAACCATCCGTTTTCCCTCAAAAAGCAGCTGCTCATAGTCCGATTTGAAAAAATAAATATTTTGCCACCGATTCTGAAACGCTTTCATTTTTCTCTACTTTTCTGACCAAATTAATTAACGCTACTTTGTGGTTGGCAAGTTTGCACAACTTAATTTTTGATCAAATCAATGGCCTGTTGAACTTCTGCTGACGTGAGGTGCCGAGCCGTTTCATTCATGCAGCCAGAGAATTTGTCAATTATCGAGCTACCTGCCGGCTTATCTGTTGCGATTTTAAAAAAATTTGGGCATTGACCGTTTGAGCACTTGATGTCTTTCGCGTACCGGATGAAGTCGTCAAGCCTGTCGTCCTTTGCTTGATCTATTTTGATTGTTTGATATAGATTGTTGACGAATGCGAAGTATTTTGGCTCGGTTGTTGGGTTTTTGATGTTGTCTGGGTTGTTTCCAAGTAATGAAGAGACTGCGTGGCCTATCCATGGTCCATATGCCTGCTCGTTGTCAGAGTTTAATTCCCCCTTGGTATGTGCGTACGCGTCCCCGTATGCATGAATGAGGAGTCCGGACAGCCAATCCATATCTGTTTGGGTAATGGTTTTGGCCAGTGCGTTTCTAATTTTTAATCGACGCATATCAATTTCTGATCTTCCCCCACCGTGCAGTGAGTGAAGACCCCCGGTAATGTCGTTCCTCCATGTCCATTGCCAAGGAATTAAAATGTATTTAATCGATACTGCGACAGCCTCGTAGTCCAAATCAAGATCTGGATACTGCGAGTAATAGGCCAGGGTTAGCTGGCGCAGCCGTTCATACCCTGCTTTTTCGGCAATTGATAGCGTTGTATATAAATGCCCATCTGGGCCGAACGATTCGCCTATTTTTGCATTACAAATTTTTGCAGCCTGGAGCGGTGCAAGATTCCCTGCCGGCGGAAGCGATGAGCATCCTGAAAGTATTGCGATAACTGGTAAAGCTGCAGTGATGAAATTCTTCATTTAATTCCTTTATTCGTGTGAAGATGAATAAAATCAGTTCATGCAGATGAATTAGATTGGAACACATCAGTGCCTGCGTTATCTCGTACTGCCACCATCTGCAATCCCGAATACTGGCAGCATAGCCGCTTCAACCAAATATCACAAAACCAGCAGGCGGAACGGCGAGGAATACAGTCTTTCCGTTTTTGTTCGCTATCGTCAGCGCTTGTCCGACCTGCTGTTTCTCGGTCGAGTAGATGCATTTCAGCGGGAGACCTTCATTGTGCAGGCTGTTGTCGATGGTAACCCAGGCGCAGCGCGCATTGTTTGAATCCGTGTTGAGTGCCAGCAGCATTTCGCGGTCGTCAAATATCCTGGACCATGCCACCACGGAAAGCATCTTGTCGCCGAGTACCCGCGGCAGTCCGAAATTCGCGCCGTCTCCGGAAATTTCTCTCAGGTACTGCCGCCCCCTGCGCAGCACGATTTCATTTTTCCGGATTGCCAGAATCGCGGCCAATTCGCGGTAGAGAGAGCTGTCCTCGTTAAAGCAATGTCGGGATGCGCTTCTGAAGGCACCGAACTTTCCGCCAAACATGGCTTCGCGAATGTAGCGGTCGTTGGTGCCTTCGCCGTCAAAGGATTGTTCCGACCCGTAATAGATGCAGGGGATGCCGAGGGTGACCGCATTGAGCGCCATCACGTTCAGTATCTGCTTCCTGTTGTCTTCGCTATCCGCGCAGAATCTTGCTTTCTGGTTACCCTTGCGTATCTGGTCATGGTCGTCAATTGTGACGACCACTTTGTCTCTGAACCAAAGATGAGAATCCTTGTTGACCTGCGCCGAGTTGCGGAACAGATCGAAGTACTCGGCCGGATTGCATTTCCCTTTGACGAGGTACTCCAGCTTGTTCTGAATATCGCCAATGCCGAGGGCGGCATCCAGGCCGGTCAACTCAAGCAGGTGGTAGGCAAATTCCCTGTCACCGGTGATTTCGCCAATCAGATAGAAATTTCCTTTTCCGATGTCCTGCGTGAATTCATGGATGACGGAGGTGAAATATCGCGTCGCCCCCGGATCCATGTGCTTGACCGTATCAATCCTGAAGCCGTCGATATCGGCGTAGGCAATCCAGAATTTGTAGGCTTCGCACAGCGCCTTGAGGGCATCCGATGCCTGATACTGATCGACGTTGCCGCTGCCGTGATTGATATCCTTGAGGTCGCAGAAGTCGCCTTCCCTGTATTCGGGATCGTTGTCCCAGTTGTTGATGTGACCTCGCTGTGTGAAAAAGGCCGGATTCTGGAATTCTACGGGCCAGATCGCATCGTTTAGCGATGCGGCAGGGCGCTGGGTGAACGGAATGGTCGGGTCGCCGTTTGCGGCGTTAAATCCTTTTACGGGATATGTCCTGCCGTCCCAGCGAGGATCCATGTAATCGTTGCCCGAATTGCTGTCTCGGGTCCAATAGCGATCCGGGGCGTAGCTGAAAACGTTTCCGGAATGGTTCAGGATGATATCCATGACGACATGGATGCCATGATCATGAGCAACTTCAACCATTTGTTTCAGGTCTTCGCGCGTGCCGAAATTGGGATCGACGTCGAGAAAATTCTGGATGCCGTAGCCGTGATAGGTTGGCTGGAATGCCACTTGCCTGAATACAGGACTCACCCAGATCGCCGTCACACCCAGACGTTGCAAATAGCCGATCTTGCCGGCTAGCCCCTTCAGGTTTCCGCCAACCCACTTGCCACCCGCATCGCGCCACTCTGCTGCCAGTGGTTCGCTGGTTACGGCATTGCCGTTGTCGGCAGGCTGATAGAGCGCGGTGCTGCCGGTGGTGACTACATTGCAGCCATTGTTGCGGAAGCCACTTTCTTTTCCATCCGAAAATCTGTCGAGCAGCAGGAAATAGAATACGTGATCTTCCCATGCCTCCGGTGAGGGGAAAAACTTCCTTCCGCAAAGCGCCTGAAAATCAATCTCCGACAATCCAGTTTCCATGGGGTCTCCCGGATCTTTCTGGGATTAAGACGCTACTCCACGGAACGGGAAAGAACAATATGCCATTTGGCCTAGATACTATCGGGGCACAGACTCCGGAAATTGCAAAACAGTCAATGCCACCATCTGCAGTCCCGAGGACTGGCAGCAAAATCGCTTTAACCAAATACATCACCGAGATCACCGGCGAGTTCCTGGCGCTCGACACAGCCCTGTCACATTTGCAGACCGGGGACTTGTGCCTGATCCTGATCGATCAGGTGGATGAGGCCTTGGCGCATATTGCCAAGTGCGTGGAGTGCGCTTGATTGGCTGCTAACGATGCAGTTTGACCCGAGCAAGAGGACTTTGCTCCTCTTGCTCCAAGTCATCTGCCTGCTTAACTTCTTTCGCGTATATTTAAGAAAAGTCCCGACAGTGCGTTCGCCCAAGTGAGTTCCTGCAAGTCAGTCGGCACCCTATCTTGAGAACCTGGTTTGGGAATTGACTTTATTGTGGTGCTGCAATAGCACATACAATTCTTCCCAAACTTTTGCCGGAAACCCTTCCCGGTCAAATCTGCCCCCACTACCGTTTGGCTTCATCAAATCGTTTAAATAGTCCACGCATTCTGATGAGTGCCAAAGTCTGATGATTCTTTCCAGGATATGAGGAAACTTCTCTGCAATCACTTGTGGATAATGATTCGGACTACATTTCAATTTGTGCAGCACATCGTCCCTGCTGAATAACACATTTGTTTCGGTTCTGTTGAAGGTGGATTCCTCATTGGCCATTCTTTTCTCCCTTGATATTTTGACAATACATCCCAAAGTTAAAACTGCTGCTTGATAACAGGCTAGCTTTGCTTGGCTGGTTCAATAAGTGGAGAAAAATTATTGCACTCCGCTTATCCCTGCTCTTTCTGCTATTTGCCTGGCGCCAATTGATCACGTTAGTTAATGGCAATGCCGGAACTTTTGAACTACCGCATCAGATAAGGCTGTTGAAGTCTAGCAGCGGGATTAAGTAATAGACATATGCCAAAAAGCATAGATAACGGCCTAATCCGTAGGATGGATAAGGCTATCAGGCGATCGAAAAGAAAAGTATCCTGGACTTGATTCGTTGCAAGCTGTTAGCGGCAGGGAAATTATTGAATTTCGATTATTGGCTCAGAGTGATGTATTTCGCGAGCAGACAATCTGGAAAATATCCTCATCCTGAATGAGGGATTGCTGATGGAATTCTGGCGCGAAATGGGGGAGTGAGATGCGCTCGAGTCGTCATCTGATCTTCACTATTTCAAACTTGTCAGATTTCTTCCTGCGTACAGTTGTAGTCGCCAAACCAGGGCGACACGGCAACGGCAAAATTGATTGTGCTGCCCTCTATGTTTGCAACAATCCAATACCCGCCTACACCCAGAACTTCAACCCACTTTTGCAAAACAGGTTCAACATTACTGTCTCCGGCGGCAAGCTTCTTCTGAACCGTTTCAAACTCAGCCCTGTTTTCTTTTGCGAGGTTTCGCATATTTCCCAATATGTCATCCACGAGTCCGCGCTCTGGCAAAAACCCTCTGTCTGTATGGGGAATCTCGGAAGGTATTCTGGAACTTGGTTTGTTCTCCAGAATGAATCGAGCTGCTGCAATGACTTCGTTTTTGTTGTATTGAATTTTCATGGGGCCCCCTGAAGCGTGTGTGCTTTCTGCGAAATGGGATGTACCTGCGAATGAAATGTACATGAGGTAACTCGTTTCCGCTACCTAAAGAAGATCGGGTGCCGGTGGAATCGGATAAGATTTGACGTATTGATGTTCGGGAGCTTTCGGGAATGGATTTGTTAAGTATATTTTTTCTGCTGTTGCTGGCCGCGCTGGGGTGGTACTGGTTCGACAGTATGCATGCGCTTGAACAGGCCAGGGAAGTAGGCAGGCGAACCTGCAGTGATGTGGATGTGCAATTTCTCGACGACACCGTAGCGCGCATTGAGTTGAAACTGGTGCGAGACGAGTCCGGGCGCAGGGTGTTGCGCCGTACTTATCGTTTTGAATTCAGCGAGACCGGCAATTCCCGGATTGAAGGCCGGATTATCCTGCTTGGGCACAACGTCGAATCGGTAACGATGGATCCCTATTTGTTGTTGCCTTGAGCAGGTGACGCAGCCCTGATTGCTTCGAGTTCAAGATGACAAGGCGCCAGCAGCAGATGCGCCAGCTGTTCGGGATCATTTGAACCCATGCGCTCCACAAATGCTGCCAGTCGCGGATCATGCGCAGCGGCCAGCGTGTCGATCAGTGTTTTTGCCGCTTCGCGCGGGTTCGGCCCTCCGGCCTGATAACCCGGCCAATCCTTGTAATGCGACAACAGTTGTTCGCGATGATCCTGGTAGAGCGGGCAATTGCGCGTGTAATCGAGCCTGGCCTGTATCTCTGCAAGCTCGGCGTCAATTTCGGTATCGGTATTTTTGTAGCGGGCTTTCTCGGCTTCGGTCCAGTGCGGTTTGTCGCCCTGTTTTTCGCGCAGGGTCACGAAGGTGTTCTTCAGCGCGATCTGCGAATGCGTGCGCACATCCTTGAACACGTGAACAAGGTCCTTGCCGTGGCCCTCCTTGCCGACATAACGCATTCCTTCGGTAACGCGTCGGGGATTGAAGCCGAACTGGCGGGCACATGCCGCGCGCAGGGTGTCGAAGAGATCGTCGATTTTTGAAGCGCTCACAGGTCTATCCTTTCAACTAGGCAAAAAATCGCGCAGCGTCTCGTTTGCCCCCTCTACCGCAAGCGGGAGAGGGTTGGGGTGAGGGGCGGGCATGTCATGCCCGTCAGAAATTGCCGCTACGAAGGCCAACTGGCAGGCAGAAGCATACACCTTCACGAACCCACGAGGCTGGCCGCAATATTGATCGACATGCCGAGTATGGCGACATTGAACAGAAAGCTGAGTATCGATTGCGCGAGCACGGTCTTGCGCATCGAACGCGTCATGACCGAGACATCGGATGTCTGGGCGGCAACCGCAATGGTGAAAGAGAAATACAGGAAATCCCAATAGTCCGGGTTCTCGTCGCTCTCGGGAAATCGCAGCGACCTTCGCTCAGCGGGCGACCGGTAATAGCCGCGTGCATAGTGAAACGTGAACAGGGTTGCGACGAGGCACCACGAACCGAATACGGTCGCACCGGTAAATACGTAATGGGCCATGCGACTGCTGAAGACCAGATCCTTGACGCTCGAGAGCTCAAAGACGATGGCCGCAATACTGACCATCGCAGCTACCGACATGATCGCCAGAATAACGACTGAACTCTTGTCTTCCTGTTCGGCGATCATGCGAACCCGGGCATGGGTTGCGCGCGTCATCAGCCAAGCCATCAGGCACAGATAAGACCAAACAGTCGCGTTCCAGCCTATCAGCGCCCGCGTCACCGGATTCCATTGCGCAGGAGTAGCCAGACCAATCACCATGCCTGCGACTATCGCAATGACCAGGCGCGGACGTGTACGGACAATGTGATGAATGGTCAGCATGGGTTAACTCGGTGTTATGCAGGCAAACATGAATTCCGGGATTTGCTTGCAGCATAGAGGAAACCAGGGAAGTTTGCTATTGAGGTTTCCATAATTGGCGACAACATACGAAACCTGTTGTCTCGTCATTGATGGAACTACTAGCTATTTGACCAAGCCCGCAAGCGGGCAAGTCGCAGGTTATTTGGCGAAGGCTCATAAGTCGCTTACTTAAGTACGCCAAAGTATTTCCCCCTCCCTTTCAAGGGGAGGGTTGGGGTGGGGATGGGGTAAATTTCATGGATATCAACCCCATCCCCCACCTAACCTCCCCCTTGAAGGGGGAGGAACGAGATAAGTCGGAATTAGCCGCTAGTTTTGGCGGCCACTTGAAGAAGTGCCTGAGCCTGATCTTCGCAGGATTGGCGGGTATTTGTATCCAGTCGCTTCAGCCAGGAGACGGGTATCTGTTTCATGCCATACAAAGCGCCGGCCAGCATCCCCGCAATCGCGCCGGTCGTGTCGGCGTCGCCGCCGCGATTGACCACGTCGGTCAGACAGTCATGGAAGTCATCTGTATCGAAGAAGCTCTGAAATACCGCTTGCAACGTGTCGACGACATAGCCGCTGGGGTTGGCACTTTGTTTTATTGCGCGGAATTTGAAGGCGGGATATTGCGCGGCGAGCGGATGAGCATACTTATGCAGCAAATGGTTTTTGTCCGCGCCGCGCAGGGCCTCCTGCACCATGAACGCCAGCGTTTCGCAGGCGGCATCGGAGAGTTCGCAATGGTGCGTTACATGAGCCTGAGCGCGGCACGCAAATCGAACGTTTCCTTCGGAGTGGCCGAACGTAGCCAACGCCGCCGGCAGTACGCGCATTGCCGCACCGTTACCGGCATCGTTGTCGGAGTAGGGCGCTTCGGGATGGCCAGTCTTGCGGAAATGCAGCAGGTTGCGCCGCACGGTGTTGCCGATGTCCACGGGCCTGGCGCGCATCCAGTCGTCGAATGCATGCGCTGCTGCGAGTGCATCGACTTTTCCCTGCTTCAGGATGGACTTGCCGAGTGCAAGCGCCATGGTGGTGTCGTCGGTTACCTGCCCAGGTTTGAGGTGCAGCCAGCCGCCGCCGCGTAGTGTGTCATGCACGCCGTACTGTGCGGCAATCTCGCGCGGCGTCATGAATTCCACCGTCGCACCCAGTGCGTCGCCGATGGCGAGACCGAGATAAGCGGCGGTAGCGTGGTCGGTGGCTATATCTTTGTTGGACATGAACTCCTTGCAAACATAAATCGTAGCGAGCGGTTCGAGTGCAAGGCGCACGGAGCGGAGAAACCGGAATGTACGTTAAGTACATGAGGATTTCGAGCACCGCGCAACGCCGCAATCGGACCGCACAGTAGATTTATTCTTCCGGCCCAAAACACTTCAAATAGTCTGTGCAATACTCGCATGAAGGTGCGCGGCACGCATTGATGCCCTCCTGTTCGCACAATTGCTTGT
>CAYOJU010000020.1:29864-31690 GCA_964404355.1 uncultured Sideroxydans sp.
TCGCATGAAGGTGCGCGGCACGCATTGATGCCCTCCTGTTCGCACAATTGCTTGTAGATAAATTTCTTCCACTTCATGTCGTGCACGTTCTTCGCGGCAAGCGAGGGAAAATTCTGCTTCATCAGACGGCTGAGATATTCGCGCGACCATAATCCCAGGTCTTGCCAAAGGTGGTCGTTGGCCATGCAGGCCATCGTGACGATCTCGGCCATCCATTGTTCCGACATGTACCGGTGGGCGCGGTGCTCAAGCAGCAGGCCGAGCACATCGTCGCGTTCCAGTGCGCGCGGATCTTCGATGTTTTCGGCATTGCGCATCACCAGTTCAACATCGGGGAAGTGCCGTGCCAGCAACTCGGAAAAATCCTTTTCTTCCAATCCCAGTCCGGGTGGCAGCGAGCCCACACCGGCTATCTGACTGGTGAGCATCTGCGCAAAAACTTCATCATTGGGCAATCCGGCGGCATGCGACATCAATTCGACATACAGACCAGAGTTGTGATCAACGCAAGGCGAGACCTTGCTTCCGCTGGGTGGTGTCGGCATATGTCGAACAAGCAAGACGTCGATTGGCATGATGGCCTCTATTTGCTCGGATACTCGATTAGCAGATCTTCGTCGCGCAGCACCATCTGGCAGGCCAGGCGCCATTCGGTCGTCACGACATCGTTCACTTTCATTGCTTCAATTTGCGCTGCCGTGATCCTGCCGGATTCGGAGAGCACCTTGATCTCGCGATCGGTCAATGGTCCGGCCATGGGCCCCTTGTTGGAAAGGTTGGTGACTTTTACCAGACAGGTCGAGCATTCGCCGTCCTCGCAGCCAAAGTCGATGGGAATGTGATTCTCCTTGGCCAGCGTCAGCACTGTCATGGTGTGGCTGCCCGCAACGGCATAGACGGTTTTGTCGTGGTGCAGCGGACTGGAAAAAGTGATGTTCGGCATTTCATTGCTCCATGGTTGAAAAATTTAATGGTCAAGCTTTCACGATGATGTCGCCGCCCAATACCTGAGCCTGACAGGCGAGTCGATCATTGCGTCCGGCCATGTTTTCCTGCAGGACCTTGTCTTCCAGCACAGAGCGTTCGCTCATATTCTCCATGCCGGACACGACTTTCACCGTGCAGGTACAGCATTCGCCTTCGCGGCAACCGTAAGTGATGCCCGCGCCGACCTTTTCGGATATTTCGATCAAACGGGTGCCGGCGGGTACCGAGACGGTGAGTCCGATGTTTTCAAAAGTGACGTTGGCTTTAGGCATGGCTGTTTTCCTCGGGTGTTGGGCAGGGTTGCGACAAATGTCCTTTGGGGCAAGCCTCGATGTCACCTTCGGGTTTTGCATTGTTGAGGCCGATCCAGGCATTCACTGCATCGGGATCAAAGCCGACACGCAACTCGCCATCTACATCCATCAAGGGACGGCGGATCAACAACGGTTCCGTGATCATCATGTTTATTGCAGTCTGTGCATCCAGTTCGGCTGGATTGACTTCGCCGGATTTGACACGCGGCGCGCTGGGGTTGAACCACTGTGCGACAGGCAGTGTGCCGAAGAAAGGTCGCAAGCGTTCGGCCGTCCATTTCTCTGTCAGCAGACTTTTCGCAAGAACAGTGTGCCCCGATGCGGCCAGCCACACCTTCTGTTTGGTGTTGTTGCCGCAACCGGGCTTTTCGTAAAAGACGACGGTTGCCATCATGCCGCCAGCTTCTGTAGCGGAATGCCGGTCAGCGATCCGGGAGGATTCAGCGGTACGCCGTCTGCGTTGAGGATCGCACCTTCGATCGGGCAGATGGAAGCACATTGCGAATCCTCAAAATCGCCGGCGCA
>CAYOJU010000021.1:0-2613 GCA_964404355.1 uncultured Sideroxydans sp.
AGGCTGCGCAGGAACGGGAACTTCATGTACGACCACGGCTTCACATCCTCGAAAATCACATCCCAGTAGTGACCATAGTCGTAATGGTCGAACAGTGTTATTCCCTTCATGTCGCGCGCACGCAGACCGCCGTGGTACAGGTCCATCGCGCCGTCGGCACGCACCATGTTGAGCGTATGCGCCTTGAAGCGTCCGAAGTTATCATACAGGCTGAGATTCTTCTCGTACAACTGATGTGCGATCCCAACCGATTCACGGCTCCAGGTCACGATTTGTTCCATGTCCTTGAGCAGGTAATCGCGCTCTTCAATGCTGACGTTCTTGTTGACTCCGCCGGGAATAGACCCCGTGCCGTGGATGCGTTTGCCCGCTGTAATGCGGATTACTTCCTGCCCGAACTTGCGCAACAGCACGCCCTGTTTGGCGATATCCGGATAGGCGGCAGCGATGCCCACGATATTGCGTTTCGCGACGTCCGAATCGAAACCGAACAACAGGTCGGGCGAGCACAGGTGGAAGAAATGCAGCGCGTGCGACTGGAGGATCTGGCCGTAGTGCATCAGCCGCCGCACCTTTTCGGCAGTCGGCGTGAGCGTGGCGCCCACGATCATATCCATGGCCTTGCTTGCTGCCAGATGGTGGCTTACCGGGCAGATACCGCACAGGCGCTGCACCATCACTGGTGCTTCCCAGTAGGGGCGTCCCTGGATGAATTTCTCGAAGCCGCGGAATTCGACGATGTGCAGGCGCACCTGATGCACATGGTCGTTCTCGTCCAGCAGCAACGTTACCTTGCCGTGTCCCTCGACGCGTGATACCGGCTCGATGGCAACGCGGCGCAGGTTCTCGGGGTGGGCGGCGGTTTCCAGATTGTTGTTGATGTCAGTCATATTTGATCAACCCATGGCCCAGTTCGGGCGTATTGCCTGCAATGAGGTCGGTGAGGAATTTCCAGATGGCGTCGGCGGAAGGCGGGCAACCGGGAATGAAGTAATCGATCTTGACCACTTCATGCAGCGGATGCACTTTGTCCAGCGGCAGCGGCAATTCCGGATCATTGGGGATATGGCCGTGTGCCAGTCCCGGTTCGGTCAGGTACACCTCGGTCAGACAGCTGCTGAGGTCGAGATGATTGCGCTGTGCGGGCAGTCCGCCGTTGATGGCGCAGGCGCCAATAGCGATAAGGATTTTACAGTGGACGCGGAATTCCCGCAGCACGTGCACATTTTCCGCATTGCAAACGCCGCCTTCGATGATGCCGATGTCGCACGGTCCACAGTGTTTGATGTCGGTGATGGGAGATCGGTCGAATTCAACCAGTTCAAGCAATGGAAACAGGCGTTCGTCGATGTCGAGTATGGACATATGGCAGCCGAAGCAGCCGGCAAGCGAAGTGGTGGCGACGCGGAGTTTCTTTTTGTCACTCATGTTTCGCTCCCGTCGGGATGCGTGGCGCATCCTGTATTGCCTGTGCACTGATCGGGCTCTTGTCGTAGCGCCGTTCGCCGATGGGTTGACTGAAGCCGACGCGCTTGGGCAGGATCACACCGACCGGGCAGACCTGCATCGCCTTGTCGCTCAAGGCAATATTGGTGTCCTTGAGCAATCCCGATTCCGCGTTGACGATGAGGTGCTTGTTGATGCCGCGCCCGGATAAGGCAAATATGTTCTTGCCATCGGCCTCGTCGGATGCCTGCACGCACAGTTCGCACAGGATGCAGCGGTTGAAATCGAGCAGGATGTCCGGATGCGAGGCATCCAGCGGGCGATCCGGATAGAGGTGACGGAAACCCGTGGCATGAACTTCCAGGTCGTAGCCAAGCGCCTGCAACACGCAGTTGCCACTCTTTTCACAGGACGGGCAGAAATGGTTGCCTTCGGCGAACAGCATCTGCACCAACGTGCGGCGCAGCGCATTTAGTTCTTCGATGTTGCTCTCAATGTTGAGACCGGCTTCAGCCGGCATGGTGCAGGATGCGGTGGTGCGTCCATTAACCTTGACTGTGCACAACTTGCAGCTGCCATGCGGCTTGAACTCGGGGTGGTAGCAGAGGTGCGGAATGTAATGACCGGCGGCCAGCGCAGCCTGCATTACGGTCTGTCCAGGTTCAAACGGAACGCTCGTACCGTCGAGTTGAAAGGAGTCGCTCATTCGGTTTCCTTCAGATGTGCACCGGCATCGTCGCGTCCGGTCATTTGCCGCGCGCGTGCCAGTGATCCGTCGAGGTCGAAAGCGGGCGAGAACATCAGCGATTTGAGCCTGTTTTCGTAGGCAGGGCGGAAATGCTTGAGCGTGTGCAGTACCGGGTTGCAGGCGGTGCGCCCGAGACCGCAGTGTGAAGTTGTTTGCAGCACACGGTCAAGGTTCTCCACCTCGGCCAAGTCGTATTTTGTCCCATGTCCGGCAGCGATTTTGTCCATGGTCTGCTTCAGTATCGAGGTGCCGACACGGCAGGGGGTGCAAAAGCCGCAGCTCTCGTGTGCGAAGAAGTGCACATAGTTGCGCGCCACTTCGAACATGTCGCGGCTGTCGTCGAATATCATGAATGCACCGGCGGTCGGCAAATCCTCGAACCCCAGTTTGCGGCCGAATTCGCTTTCCGGCACGCACAC
>CAYOJU010000021.1:2713-22228 GCA_964404355.1 uncultured Sideroxydans sp.
TCGGCAAATCCTCGAACCCCAGTTTGCGGCCGAATTCGCTTTCCGGCACGCACACCCCGGAAGGTCCACTGATCTGCACTGCGCGTGTATTTACTGCGCCGCAGTCTTGCAGAATCTCGCGTACGGATACACCGAACGGATATTCGTAGATGCCGGGACGCGGGCAGTCGCCGGAAACGGAAATGAGTTTACTGCCGGTGGATTTTTCCGTGCCGATGGCCCGATACTTGTCCGCGCCCATTTGCAGGGCCATAACGGCTTGGCAGAAGGTTTCGACGTTATCCACGGCGGTTGGTTGTTGCATATAACCATTGGTTACCGGGAACGGCGGGCGATTGCGCGGCACACCGCGTTTGCCCTCCAGCGATTCGATCAGTGCCGACTCCTCACCGCAAATGTAGGCGCCGGCGCCGAGATGGATGTCGATGTCGAAATCGAAGCCTTTCTGGTCAAGGATATTTGTACCCAGCAGCTTGCTGTCGCGGCGGCGTTGCAGCACGGCTTGCAGGGGATCAAGCATGTAGCGGTATTCACCGCGCAGGTAAAGGAAACCTTTTTTCGCACCAACCGCCAGTGCGCACAGCGTCATGCCTTCGAACACCAGATCGGCCTGTTTGTTGAGCAGCACGCGATCCTTGAAGGTGCCGGGCTCGCCCTCGTCGGCGTTGCACACCACATAATGCGCGGAACCTTGCGCATTGCGGCAGGCTTCCCATTTCAAACCGGTGGGGAAACCTGCGCCGCCGCGTCCGCGCAGGGCGGAAGTCTTGATGGATTCGACAACTTTTTGCCCACCCAGCGATAGCGCCATGCGCAGTACTTCGCCATGGGCAAGCGTGTTGCCGAGTATTAGTCCACTGCGGCGGATGTTGTCCTCCACTTTGAAGAAGTCGGCAGGCCAATCGGTTAGCGGCGTGCGATTGCGGATCAGCTGCGCGATTTCCTGTACACGCTGGTGGGTCAGGCGAGTGATGGGACGTCCGTTGACCAGCAGCGCTGGTCCCTGATCGCACATGCCGGTACAGGAAGTGGTGCCGATGCTGACGAGACCGTCTTCCGAGACCTTGCCCGGTTGCAGCCACAATAGCTGGCACATTTGTTCCATCAGGGTTTTGCTGTCCAGCATGCGGTCGGTGATGTTGTCAGAGAACAGCACGCGGTATTCACCCTGAGGTTTCAGGTGCAGGAAAGAATAAAAGGAGGCCACGCTTTCGATGCGCGCGCGGGGAATGGATAATTCACTGGCAAGCCTGGAAACAGCCTGATGCGGGATATAACCAAAGCGCTCTTGCACTTCGCGTAGTATCTGCAGCAGTTGGGAGGAGTCGCTTCCGTATCGCTGAACTGATTGATCCAGCCATTCTTGTCCGGAAGCGTCAAATCGTATTTCGTTGTCTGGTAGCATAGTGTTGCCGTAAGAACATTACCGAAATTGACCCGCGCAGTTTACCTCTAGTCTGGCAGGAAGCAATAGAAATTAGCATTAGATAAGTATTACCACGTAATCAATAGTGAAACACGTTCAAAATTAATCAAGGAATTGAATAACCATGCACATGCACGACCCCCATCCCTTTTCATACGACGTAGAAGAAGCCAATTTTGACGAGCGAGTTATCGCCCGTTCGCAGGAAGCACCCATCCTGCTCGATATCGGCGCCGAGTGGTGTGCACCGTGCAAAGTGCTTGGGCCGCATCTGGAGCGACTGGCGAAAGAATATGGCGGCAAGTTCCTGCTGGCCAAAGTGGATGCGGACGAAAACATGCGAATTGCCGGAAAGCACAAGGTTCGCGGTTTTCCGACCGTCATCGCCTACAGCCGCGGCCAGGAGTTCGAACGTTTTCACAGTTCGCAACCTGATCACTTCTTGCGTCAGTTCATCGACAAGTTGATTGCGCACCACCAAGCCGGTTAATTAGTAGCTGGGTGCGAAAGTCTTCTGCAAATTGTAATTTATAGGGAGTTGAATCATGGCCCATCTGTTTGAACCGCTCAAACTGCGCGATATCGTTCTCCCCAACCGCATCGGCATACCGCCCATGTGCCAGTACTCGGCACAGGACGGCATGGCTGCGGAATGGCATTTTGTGCACTACGGCAGCCGAGCCGTGGGCGGCGCTGCGTTGATGATCATTGAAGCAACGGCTGTGACGCCCGAAGGGAGGATCAGCCAGGGTGATCTCGGCATATGGGACGACAAACAAATCGAACCGTTGTCGCACATCGCGCACTTTGCTCGGCAACAGGGATGCGTTGCCGCAATACAGTTGGCTCATGCAGGGCGCAAAGCGAGTGTGGGTCTGGGTTGGCAGGCACAGAGCGCACTGCAGGAAAGCGAAGGTGGCTGGACAGTTGTCGGACCTTCGCCCTTATCTTTCAGTGCCGACTATGCACAACCGCGCGAACTGGAAATTGCAGGCATTCGCAATGTGGTTGCCCAGTTTGCGGCCGGCGCACGCCGAGCGCGCGAAGCCGGTTTTCAGACTGTGGAGATACACGCTGCGCACGGCTATCTGCTGCACCAGTTTCTGTCGCCGTTATCCAATCAACGTCTTGATGACTACGGCGGAGGTTTCGAAAATCGTACCCGGCTAGTGCGGGAAGTCGTAGCCGCAGTTCGAACCGAATGGCCGGAGCGGCTGCCGTTATTGATACGCTTGTCAGCCACTGACTGGGTCGAGGGAGGGTGGAGTGCGGATGAAACAGTCGAGCTTTGTCGTATCTTGAAAGGACTCGGCGTCGATCTGGCTGATGTCTCGTCTGCCGGGTTGGTACCGACAGCGGTCATTCCCGCCGGTCCCGGCTTTCAGACCGAGTTCGCCGCAAGGGTGCGGCGCGAAGCAGGCATCGCTTCCGCTGCCGTCGGCCTGATCACGTCGCCTGCACAAGCCGACCACATCGTCCGCACTGGGCAAGCAGATATGGTGTTGCTGGGACGCGAAATTCTGCGAAACCCTTACTGGCCGCTGGTTGCCGCACAGGAACTGGGGCAGACAACGTCCTGGCCCAAGCAGTATCTGCGCGCCGCACCGACAGGTTCGATGGGACGTTAAGTGTCTGGGTTGCTGTTCCTTTCAAGTCGCACAAGCGTGCGCCGATACACGGATATGGCGGTGAGGAGCGCATAGCCGAGCAGTACGCCTTGTAACAGTAAACCCAGTGCAACCAGCCATGCTGCAGCACCCCACCATGGCGCGAGCAGCGCCGCAAGCAGAGTGCAGCGATGCAGCCACAAATGTCGCCACATCCAGGGTTCCGGGATAATTTCTTTCATGTTGGGAACGCCGGTCTTTACGCTGCCGCGGAACAGGTGAAACCAGATCAGGAACGGTACGATCTTGTACAGCATGCCGTGCATCACCGACATGGCGAAACCAAGCAGGAATATCACCGCAACCAGCATTTCGTAATGTTCAATTGCCGGGAGCATGGGCATTGCAATTGCGAGCAGTGCCGCACTAAACAACGCCGTCATTCCCAGCCGGAAGAAACCCAGCGTGGCATCGGCAACGCGGCGCCGGCGCTTGCTTTGCAGGTCGAGCGTTGTCATGGCAAAACTGCCCGCCAGAACACAAAACAGGTCTGCTGCCACGACGCTCAGCCAACTCGATTCAGGCTGGTAGAAGAGGGCGAGCACATTCAACAGCAACGCACCAAAGATGGCCGGTGCCAATGTGGCGGTCAGCCATTTCGGATAATCGGGTGTGAGCTGGAACATCGGCACGACCTGATAGGAAACACCGACAATCAACAGCATCACCCAGCCGCCCAGCATCAGCAGGATATGGGCTGTGGCCAATTTGCGTGCATCAAACAGCGCGGTACCTGATGCATAACCGCGTGCCAGCAATACGCCCAGTACGACCGCTCCTGCGAGCGCGAGGATGGACAGTAACAGCGCGGACCGGGTGGGATTGCGCGCCGGAGCGCGTAGCAGACTGGTCAGGCTGGCTCCGATGAATGTCAGGAAAGCCAGCAGCAATAACGGCCAGGCCAGCTTGAGCAATGACGGCTGTCCCAGAACAAACCCGGCGGGCAGCAGTAGGGCTCCTGATATGAGTGACAAGAAGCTGATCCATGCCGTCAGCCCCGAGGCCGGCATGGGGCTGCCGATCACCACCGGCAATATCTGCTGCATCGCCCCCACCATGATGATCGCCATGAAGCCCAGCGTGATGCAGTGCGTTGCGGCAAGCAATGCTGGCGTGCGCGGATCGGAAAAAGGATTGTCAGTGCCGGACAGCAAAACCAGTCCGGATAGCAGCAGGAACAGCGGCGCGACTGCGAAGAAGCGCAGCGGAACCGAAATCGGCGGCGCCTGTTCGGTATTGAGGGAAACGGTCTTCATGTTCGCAGGCTGATGCGAATCGAATAGCTGCCATCTTCCAGCGGAGTGGTTTGCCAGGCATAGCCGTTGTCGCGTAGTACCTCGTACAGCGGGAACGGCTCGCGGTGGATATGCACCTGCAGGACGGTTGCGGCCGGGAGCGACGACAAGGAGCGCATGATGCTTTCAAATGGCTCGGGCGGCGGCAATCCGCGCACATCCAGCTCATGAGGCATGTTCTCGCTCATGACGATCAGGCTGTCTGCATGCGACCAAACAAGGTGTCTCGCTGGTTGGCCAGATAGTGATCGGCCATGGGGTAGAGGATTTGTTCTTCCTTGAGATTGTGCTGCTGCATTACGATCAACAGCGTTTCCGACAGACCGCCGTATCCCGAAGCATCGTGGCGGGTCACCACGTCGGACATCTGTTCCAGCAGCGTCTTCATCTGCTCGTGTTCCATGAGCATCATTTGCACCGGGCCGGCCGGGCCGTGGGCAGCGAGCAAGGTCGGAAACAATTCGCTTTCTTCCATGCGAAAGTGCCGGTTCATGCCGGAACGGAAATTATTGAACAGGGCTTTCGCCTTATCCCAGTTATTGTCCAGCGCTGCTTTTTCCGCAATCGCAAATGCATCGTCGCAAGCGTGGTGATCGGTACTCATGAAATCGGCAATGGTTGGCATTTGATCTTCCTTATCTGAATTGTGGTTGATTGTGGCAGCTGGGTCGGGCGATATCGCGACAGGTTGCATACCGCAATAATACATGTATCATTCGCACATGTTATAAATATTTCCGGCTGCAACCTGAAAGGCGAGCATGAAACTGACCCAATATTCCGATCTCGGCTTGCGCATGATGATGTATCTGGCGCACCGCTACGGCGAATCGGTCACCATCCAGGAGGTGAGTGACCGATTCGGGGTATCCAAAAACCACATGGTCAAGATATCCCATCAGTTGACCAATTCGGGCTTGATTGAAAGCACGCGCGGCCGCAATGGCGGGGTAAGTCTGGCCAGACCGCCGCACAGCATTAACGTCGAACAGGTGTTGCGCGCAACCGAAGACAACTTCGACCTGGTTGAGTGCTTCAATGCCTCGCACAACCACTGCATTCTCACGGATGTATGCAAATTGAGCGGTGCCCTGGATTCCGCGCTCGAAGCATTCTTCGCGGTGTTGCGCCAATCCACATTGGGCGACCTGATCAAGAACAGCAAAGCCATTGAAAAAACACTACTGCCACTACCCAGAGAAGTCGTTATCCATTCACGCGCATCGACAGGGAGATGACATGCAGATCACTACTGATATTGATGAAGAAGGGTATTTGGTCGATCCGGCAACCTGGAATGAAGAAATAGCCGAAGAATTGGCCCATCAGGAAAACATTGAGTTGACAGAAGATCACTGGGACGCGATTCATTTCATGCGTCAGTATTATGCGGAGCACCAGATCGCACCGGATGTTCGCCATGTCATGAAGCATCTGGCTGAACGGCTGGGTCCGGCATCGCGCAACGCCGTATTTGAACTATTTCCGTATGGCTATGTAAAGCAGGCCTGCAAGGTCGCCGGCATGAAGCGCCCGCGGGCATGGAGCACGGGCTGAGCAACGCATTTCAGCAGCACCTGTTAGCCGACCTCCAATTTATGCCTGACTGAAGATGCCCTCAAAATTCTGGAATAGTTTTACCGCAGCACCCCATCGCGTCATGTTTTTTGGCGGAGCACTGCAAGCCATCGCCGTCATGCTCTGGTGGCTATGTGAGCTTGTGACGCGCTTTGGCATCGTCGGGCATCCGGCCTCATGGCCCATCATGCCCAGTGCGGCACACGGCTATCTGATGATCTACGGACTGTTTCCGTTTTTCATGTTTGGATTTTTGATGACCGTCTTTCCGCGCTGGATGGGCGGGCAGGAGCTACCCCCGCAGCATTTTGTGCCTGCTTTTTTGTTGCTCATGCTGGGTGCTGTCGGGTTTTACGTGGGCTTGTTCAGCAATGACATTGTGCTGATCATAGCGACTGCCAGTACGTTGGCGGGCTGGGGCACGGCACTCTATGCACTGTTGCGCGTATTGCTCGATACGCAACATCCCGACAAGCGTCACCCAAGAGTCATATTTATCGCACTCTGTCTGGGTTGGAGCAGTCTTGCCACCTACCTGATCTGGCTATGCGGCGGCAATGCGGCTTATCTGCGCATTGCCATCCAGGGCGGGGTGTGGCTGTTCCTGCTGCCCGTATTTGCGAGCGTCGCGCACCGCATGATTCCCTTCTTCACCGGCAGCGCCTTGCCGCTGAACGTCGTGCGGCGACCCGAGTGGCCGTGGTGGATGATGCTGGTGGCAAGCGTAGCGCACGCTCTGCTACAGCTTTCCAACTTGCCGAATTGGTTATGGCTAAGCGACGTTCCCTTGGCGATTGCGGCGTTCACTTTGACTTACGCCTGGGGAATATTCCGCACCTTGCGCATACCCATGCTCGGCGTGCTGCACATCGGCTTTGCCTGGATCGGGATTGCCATGCTGCTGTTCGGCATGCAGAGCTTCGTATCTTTCGCCAGCGGCGGCACTACGCAAATATTGGGACTGGCGCCGCTACACGCGCTCACCATCGGCTGCTTTGCCACCTTGCTGGTCGGCATGGGGACACGTGTAACGCTCGGGCATTCCGGCCTGCCGATGCGAGCCGACGTCCCGGTCACGCTGATGTTTGCCGGATTACAGCTGACCACACTATTGCGCATACTGGCGGACACAACCACCAATTACTGGTTGTACATCGCTGCAGCGGCAGTCTGGCTGGGCAGTTTCGCCCCGTGGGTACTGCGCTACCTGCCGATATATTGGAGGCCGCGTGCAGATGGGCAAAGCGGGTAATTCGATATCCGACGAAACCAGCCTCGCGCAACCACGTACGCAGGCAGTTATAGTTTGGGAAGCACTCTTAGAAACCTAATAAATAATTACGGAGTGCTGCGAGCCTGGCTGCTCGGGCACATGAGCTTTGGATGCTGGGCACGATAATCCCGTTCCAGCTTGTCGGCTTGGGCAGTTTCTTCGGGAGTCAGGTCTGCATAGCCTTTCCCGAATGCCCACCCGTATCCCCAGCGATACGATGTGTAGAAGTAGGGCCCGCCGCCGGCCCGAACCCCGGCGAACATCAGATTGGACAGCCCCTTGTTTCCGGAAGCAAGCTGAACGCAATCACTCAGAGCCTTATCCGCCCGCAATCGCGCTTCGGCATTTCCACCTCGCCAATATGCGAAGTCGTGCTGGACGCAGCATTCGCACCAATCCGATTCGTCGACCTTTGATCGATCCGGAAAATGACTGCATCCATCGGTGCTAAAGGGACGCATCTCTTCCTGGGCCATGCATGGGTAGGTGAGTGCCAAGAAAAGCAGGAATGAGCACGAAAGTGCGCGAACTAATAGCCGAGTGCGAAAGGCGGTCATCGATAGTTGAGTCAAGATGTGCTGGATGAAATTCACAGAGGCATCATAATTTGGAAAGCTGTTTTTGACTACACAGGAAAGTATCTAGACCTTTTTTCATATTGACATTAATTGCATGGTTGGGAGAATGCACGTGGGGCCTAAAACTCAGCTGTGCTAATTAGCAATATATGTATGGAAAAATGCATATTCATGATCGATCCTCAGTAATGCACAATTCAAGCCCTCTTTTTCAGCAAAGCCTGATACGTCCTGGTATTTTTGTCGCCACTCAAACAATTTGTTTCGTTGACTCAGGCGGGTCCGCGATTCGTTCAGCGTAAATCCAAAGGGAAAAACCATGTGGTTACTCGGTAGCATCATAGGTTTGTTTGTTGGCGCGGCAGTTTTTGGGGAATCAGGTTGGCTGCTCGGAGCGATATTGGGATGTATTGCCGGAATAGTCTTCAAGGGTTTGCTGAAGCCCGATTTGTCTGAAATCAGAGAACAACTGCGGCAACTTGATGAGGCTGTTCAGAGGCTCAACAAGCGCGTGGATTTCTTGCAGAAGACTGTAAGTCCGCCGCAAACCACCCCCAATAATGTCATCCCGGCGAAGCCTGATACTGTCGCGGCAGTTGCACCACAGGCATCCAAGCTGGAGCAAGTCCTTCAAAAAATTCTCCCTCCCATTGAACAGCCCTTCCCGATCAGGCCGGAGGTGGCACCGCCTGTGACTGAGGTAAAGCGTCCGTTCCCGATTGCCGAACCGCTACCCGCTGCAAAAGCGGCAGCCACGCCGCCCTCCCGCACAGTCTCGCGCAAATTGCCGGAAGTGAATGAAGAACCGGGTTGGTTTGACATCGCGGTGGCCAAGGCCACGCAGGCGATCAAGCAGTTCATATTCGGCGGCAATACCCTGGTCAAGGTCGGCAGCCTGATTCTGTTTCTGGGGCTGGCATTTTTGCTACGTTACGCGGCAGGCAGGATTTCCGTGCCTATTGAATTGCGTTATGCGGGAGTGGCAGCCAGTGCCTTGGTGCTGCTTGGTTTCGGCTGGAGGCTGCGTGCTAGCCGCCGCGACTATGCCTTGATTTTGCAGGGGCTGGCAATCGCTGTGCTGTACCTGACGTTATTCGCCGCAATGAAATTGCATTTTATATTGCCGCTTACGCTGGGATTCGGGTTGATGGTAGTCGTGTGCGCCAGCTCGGTAGTGCTGGCGATAAAGCAGGAGTCGCTGGCGCTGGCGCTCGCAGGCTGCCTGGGTGGTTTTGCAACGCCGGTGTTGGCTTCTTCAGGCGGTGGTAGCCATGTGGCGCTATTCAGCTATGTCGCACTGCTGGATGCGGGCATCGTGGCTGTGGCCTGGTTCCGTGCCTGGCGCGTGCTTAATCTGGTTGGCTTTATTGGCACCTTCGGTTTATTCATGGCCTGGTACAGCCGTTCCTGGCAGGTGGAGCATCTGGTCAGCGCCGAATTGTTCCTGATGCTCTTCTTCGTCATGTTTGTAGGCATCCTGATTCGCTTTGCGCATCATCTGAGTCTTACCCCGGAAACGGCGCCGAAGAGTGATGCCGATCGCGATGGCGTGTTGCTTGGAGTCGTCACCAAGCGCGCGGATTACATCGATGGCACGCTGGCATTCGGCGTGCCGCTGCTGGCATTCGGCCTGCATGCACAGATGGCGTCTCAACTGGAGTTCGGCGCCTCATTCGGTGCGCTGGGATTCGGCGCGTTCTACCTTGGCCTGGCGGCTGTCTTGAGAAAATTATTTGGCGAGCGATACCTGCTGCTGACCGAGGTGTTCATTGCGCTGGGTGTGGTGTTTGCCACGCTTGCCATTCCACTGGGGCTCGAACCACAGTGGACTGCCTCGTCATGGGCACTGGAAGGGGCGGGGATTTTCTGGATCGGCATCCGTCAGCGGCGTCCGCTGGCACGCATGTTTGCCGTGTTGCTGCTGCTGGGCTCTATCCATTTCTTCTTCCGTACCCTGCATTTCGTCTATGCCGCAGGCGGCGCACCGCTCGATGGCTCGATATTGGGTTGCTGCCTGATTGTGGTCTCGCTGCTGTTTGTGTTCTGGCTGTTGCGCAACGCGCCTGACGGAGCCGTTTTCGGTAAGGAGCGGGATAGAGCATGGATACCTGCGCTGACAGGAACGCTGATGACCTATCTGCTGCCACCCATGCTGCTGTCCTGGGAGCATTGTGGTACGGCATGGGGCGTGTTGGGGCTGCTTACGTTGTACCTTGCATTGCGCTTTGCAGTGCCGATATGCGTATGGGCGGGATTTCTGATTCAACTGTTTGCAGGCGTGGCTTTTATCACAACACTGCACGTCGGTGCTGGTGCTTCAGTGCTGGGCAATGGTTATAGCGGCCTGTTCTCGGCACTGGTTATCGGCGGTGCCATGCTGGCGGGTGCCTGGATGGGGACGGCAAAATCGCGCGAAGCCGGGCCCGAACTGTCGGGCGCGCTGCAAGCTGTTAGCGTGGTCACAGTCGTCGGTCTCAGTCTGCTCAATGTGGCGTTCCTGTTCGTGCTGCCGTTGCAGTCTGCATTGACTGCCTGGGCGCTGACTTCGACGCTGATTGTCGCTCTGGCGCTACGCATGGCGAATCGTGTGGCACTGTGGTTTGCGCTGGGGCTTGAATTGTTGGCCGGACTGCTGTTGCTGTCTCGCCGCACACTGACGGATTTGTATCCACTTGAGCCATCGGATATCAATTTGCTGCCGTTCCAGCATAGCGGCTGGTGGTCGGCGCTGGTGTTCAGTTTGTGTGGTTTTGCCGGGGCATGGCTGTTGAAACGTGCCGAACGCAAGAATGAGCCGGTGCCGTTGTCCAATGTCATGCTGCTGTCGTGGGGCGCATTGTGGTGGGCGTTTGCGTGGGGAAGCGAGTTGCTGCGCTGGCTACCGGAACAGGAAGCATTGCCAGCCCTGGTTGCTGCGCTGGTTGTCACTCAACTGCTGTGGTGGTTTATTGCTCGCTGGCAGGACTGGGCTGAATTGCGCCGTTTTACCTACAGTCATCTGCCGTTGGCGATCTTGCTGACGCTGGCGTCGCTGACGATTCAATCGCCTCCGTCCGCCAACTATGGTTGGCTGGTTTGGCCATTGGCTGCGGCCGCGCATTTCTTCCTGATGCGTGGACATGATAAGCCCGATGGCGACAAATGGCAGTCGCAATGGCATGTTGCCGGGGTGTGGTGGTTGCTGCTGATCATCAGCGCTGAGACACGATGGCATTTCGCCCAGCTTGGTGATCCGTACACAGCCTGGCCCATGCTGGGCTGGGCTGTGGTGCCGCTCTCCTATTTGTGGTGGGCTGCCACCTGGTCGCGCCCGTATCCATGGCCGATGAACCGGTTTGCGGAATCCTACCGCAAAGTCGCTGCAATTCCTGTGGCGGTACTGCTGACGCTGTGGCTGTTTGTGAGTAATTTCGTTTCAAACGGAGCGGCAGATCCGTTGCCCTATGTGCCATTGCTGAACCCGCTGGAATTGGCACTCATTGCCGGTGCATTGGCGATAGTTCAGTGGATAAAAAGTCAGTCAATGCTCGAAGAGTATGTATTTCAGCAACGCGCGGCTGTGCTTGGATATTCGCTTCTCTTTATCACGGCAAGCGTGGGCAGGGCGGTTCATCACTGGGCGCGAATCCCTTGGGATTTTGACGCGTTGTCTCAGTCGATCCTGCTGCAGGGTGCGCTCTCCATAGTCTGGAGTGTGGTTGCCTGTGCGATGATGCTGATTGCCAGCCGCAGGCAAAAGCGGGAATTGTGGATGGCAGGGGCTGGGCTCATTGCCGCGGTGGTGCTTAAATTATTCCTGATCGAGCTGTCTCATACGGGAACGGTAGAGCGCATCGTGTCGTTTATGGTGGTTGGTGTGCTGCTGTTGGTGCTGGGATATTTCGCCCCGGTCCCGCCGAAGAAAAATCAGGAGAAACTGGAAGCGGTATCATGAAAAAATATCAATACAACACTCCCATTGTGCTTCTGTTGCTGATGTTGTCCGCATCGTGCTTCGGCAAACCGCCACCAACAGATGGCGTTGATGCCTATTCACATCATGCTCAAATCAAGGTTGACGGTGCAGGGCCTTTTTTTCATTTTCCACTCACGATGGAAGTGTATCGAAGTTCCCTGTCGCCCGTTATGCGCGATCTGCGTGTATTCAATTCAGCCGGCGAGGTGGTTCCGCATGCATTGACACTCAAGACAGACATTCCGCAGCCGAAAGTCGTGCAAACAGAACTGCGGGCTTTTCCGCTTTACAGTGACGAGAAATCGGAGAATGGCGGTTTCCAGATTCGCCGCGAGAAAAACGGCACACTGGTTTCGGTAGAGCCCACCAAAGCGACAGTGACCAGGGAGTTGACTGGTGTCATTCTGGACGCAAGCCATATTGTTGCTCCGTTGGTTGCACTGGATATTTCGCTGAAAGAATATGGTCAACCCTTTCAGCGTTTTCGTATAGAAGCCAGCAATGACCTCAAGGAGTGGCATGGCGTGCAGGATTCTGCTTCCATCGCAGTGCTGGAGCAGGAGGGGGCACGCATCGAACAGCGGCAAATCGAGTTGCCGTCCATCCGTGCCAAATATCTCCGGCTGACCTGGCTGGATCCCCGGTTTATTTCCGGTCTGCCCAGTGTCACCGCAACCTCGTCATCCACACCACAGCAAACCCAGCCTGAAATTCTCTGGACGGAAGCGATATCGCCCAGCCGCAGTGCAAACGGCGAATTCGTCTATCGTCTTGACGGCATGCTTCCGGTGGAGCGGCTTCGCTTTATCTTGCCGCAGATCAATACGCTGGCACCTGCGCAATTGTATGCTCGCAGCAATGACAAACAGCCCTGGCGCCGGGTATCCAACACAGTGCTTTACCGTTTGGCCGCGCAAGGAGGCGAATCACTATCTCCCGATATCGATCTGGGTGGAGAACTGATTACCGAGTTGCAACTCAAGCTGGACATGCGTGCCGGTGGTGTGGGCGATAAACCGCCACAAGTAAAGGTGGCAGTCGAACCACAACAACTGGTATTCCTGGCACGAGGTGACAGTCCGTTTATGCTTGCCTGGGGTTTGGCAGGCGTTAATACAAGCGCATTACCCTTGGCTACCCTGGTGCCTGCCTACCGTTACCAAAACGGTTTGCCCGGCAGCCTTGCAAGTCTGGGGACTGATGGAAAGAATCCAGCCCCTGTCCACGTTGGGAGCAACGCAGACAATGAACCGATGGATCAGGCACTCATGCACAAATGGATACTTTGGGGAGTGCTGGTCGCAGGGGCCGTGTTGCTGTTATTGATGGCGATGAAGCTGATACGAACAGGAGAAAGCATAAAGTCATGAATTATTTTCAACGCGCGTTGACAATCGTTTGTGCCTTGATACTTGCATTTGGCAGCACATCTGTTGCCGCGGAAGTTGACGCCTCCAGGCCATCGACTTGGGCAACTCCGGTTGTCGCGAGTCCCGGCCTGCCGAATATGTTTCGCGTCAACGCCTCGCTATACCGCACAGCGCAGCCGACAAAGGAAGGCTTTGCACTCCTGGAAAAGCAGACGAGCCTTGCGCATGACGACCGGCCAATCAAGACTGTAATTTCTTTGCGAGCCTTCAACGATGACGTTCCTCTGGTTGCAGAAACATCAACCTTGCACCTTGAACAGATCCGCTTCAAAACGTGGCATCCCGAGAATGAGGATGTCATCAAGTTCTTGCGCATCGCCACCACACCGGCGATGCAACCGGTTCTTGTACATTGCCAGCACGGCTCGGATCGCACCGGAACAATGGTGGCAATCTATCGTATTGCCTATGAAGGCTGGACCAAGGCTCAGGCCACGAACGAGATGATCAATGGGGGCTATGGATTTCACCCGATGTGGCAGAACCTGCTGCAGTACATTGAAGAACTCGACATCAATGCCATCAAGGTGCAGGTTGCGAGACAGGGTGCTTGGCAATAACCACCCAATAAAAACCGCCCACAAGAGGCGGTTTTGTATCTGGCGGAGAGGGAGGGATTCGAACCCTCGGTAGGGTATTACCCTACACACGCTTTCCAGGCGTGCGACTTAAACCGCTCATCCACCTCTCCGAAAGGGCGCGCAGAATAAACTAGAACGCCGTTTCCCGCAATCAAAAATGATCTCGCCACTCGCGCAAGGCCGTGAATACGGCAAGTTCGCTGGTGTCTACAAGGCCGCGCGCTTGCAGGGTGCGGATGATTTCCGGGTTGGTGCAGCGCAGAATGGGGTTGGTGGCTTTTTCCTGGGCGATCGTGAAAGGGACGGTTGGGCGTTTTGCCTGGCGCAGGGCAAGGGTTTCATCGATACGGCGTTTGATATCTGGATTGTCCGGGTCGCAGGCTTGTGCGAAGGCCAGGTTGCTGGCGGTGTATTCGTGAGCACAATAGACCAGCGTATCGTCGGGGAGGGCGGCTAGGCGTTGCAGCGAATGTTGCAATTGGGCAAGGGTTCCTTCGAAATTCCGGCCGCAGCCGGCGCCGAACATCACGTCGCCGCAAAACAGGATTCCGGGGGTGATGAACGCGATGTGGTCGTCGAGGTGGCCGGGTACTTCAATGATGTCGAATTCGATGTCCAGCACGTCCAGCCGCAGCCGATCTCCCTCACGTAAGTCGTGGGTAATATGGGGGTTCTTTGGATGTCTTCGCCCATACACCGGCACGTTATATACTCCACGCAATTCTTCGATGCCGTCGACATGGTCGTGGTGGCGATGGGTGCACAGAATCGCATCCAGTTGCAGGACGTTTTTATGCAGGAAACCCAGCACGGGAGCGGCTTCGCCCGGATCGACCGCAACGGCGTGGCGTTCACGCTGGAGTAACCAGATGTAGTTATCTTCCAGAGCGGGGATGGCGGTGATGGTGAGCATGATAGATATGGGAATGCGATGCCTTATTGTAAGTCAACTATATTGAGCTTGAATGAATGGTTCGCCAGCGAGCAGGCCGACTATGTGCTGAAGCACGAGCAGGACTATTTCGATCATACGGTGAGCGACATCTTCGGTTTCAACGCCATGCAAATGGGGCTGCCGGAGCATGATTTTCTGAGTAGCAGTCGCATGCCGCTGCGCTTTACTGCGGGTAACCAGGCCAGCAACACCGTGCGTTTGTGCTGCGACGAGTTGCCGTTCGACAGCGGCAGTCTGGATCTGGTGCTGTTGCCGCATGTGCTTGAATTTGCAGAAAGTCCGCACCGTATCATTCGCGAAGTGGAGAGGGTATTGAGACCGGAAGGCAACCTGATCATCAGCGGATTCAACCCGTACAGCTTGTGGGGAATGCGCCGTGCCCTGGGGCCTAAACAAGGCTATCCGTGGCGCGGCAAATTTATTGGTTTGCCGCGCCTGAAGGACTGGCTGGCACTGCTTGGCTTTGAAGTGGCCGGAGGTCGTTTTGCTGCGTATGCACCGCCTTTGCTTCACAGGAAATGGCTGGAACGCTTTGCCTTTATGGAAAAGGCGGGCGACCGCTGGTGGGCGGTGAGTGGCGGCGTGTATTTTCTGCATGCGATCAAGCGTGTGCACGGGATGCGCCTGATTGAACCGCAATGGAAGAAAGGGCTGGTGAGCAAGTTGCTGCCGGTGACGCCCAAACTGAACAACAACAGAATCACCCAGAAAACAACCAAACAGCAATGAACAGTATGCAAGAAGTAGTTGAAATATTCACCGACGGCGCCTGCAAGGGCAATCCCGGCGTGGGCGGATGGGGTGCGCTGCTGCGCACCAAGGGCAAGGAGCGCGAGCTGTTTGGCGGCGAGGCGCACACCACCAACAATCGCATGGAATTGCTGGCTGCGATCTCCGCACTGGAGGCATTGAAACGCCACTGTCATGTGCGCTTGCATACCGACTCCAAGTATGTGCAGCAGGGCATCAGCGAATGGGTGCATGGCTGGAAACTGCGCGGCTGGAAGACATCAGACAAGAAACCGGTGAAGAACGAAGACCTGTGGCGCAGGCTGGACACGCTGGCCATGCAACATGAGGTCGAATGGGTGTGGGTCAAGGGCCATGCCGGGCATGACGGCAACGAACGCGCTGACCAGTTGGCCAATCGAGGGGTGGAATCGGTGCAGGGAGGCGGCAATGCGTAAGGTTGTACTGGATACGGAAACCACAGGCCTCGATCCCAAGCAGGGACATCGCATTATCGAAGTCGCGGCCATCGAGATGGACGGACGCAAGGTTTCCAAGCGGACATTCCATCGTTACATCAATCCTGAACGCGAGATCGACGAAGGCGCGGCTGCAGTGCACGGACTGACGCTTGATCGCCTGCAGGACGAACCCAAATTTGCCGAGATTGCCCCTGCGCTGCTGGAGTTTATTTCCGGAGCGGAACTCATCATTCATAATGCTCCGTTCGATATCGGGTTTCTGAATGCGGAACTGGGGCTGGCCGGATTGCCGCCGCTGAAAAATCAGGTGATTGATACCCTGAAAGTCGCCAAGGAACTTCACCCAGGCAAGAAGAACAACCTCAATGCCCTGTGCGATCGCTACCAGATCGATAATTCACACCGCACGCTGCACGGCGCTTTACTGGATACCGAGTTGCTGGCGGAAGTGTATCTGGGCATGACGCGCGGGCAGGAGAGTCTGCTCGGCGAAGAGATCAGCGCGGAAGATGGCGTGCAATTCACCGCAAACGGTGAAGCGATTCGCTTGAGTGTTCGCGTTTTGTCGGCCAACAATGAAGAATTGGCGCAGCATAACGCACAACTTGAAGAGATCGAGAAGGCGAGCAAGGGAGCATGTGTATGGAAACGACTGGAAGAATAAGCCTTATCCTGATATGGTCGAGACGCATCCGTTGGGGGCTGATGCTGGCGGTCCTTGCCTATCTTTGTGTGTGTGCCTATATGTGGCATACACAGCGAAAGCATATTCTTGAGCCAAAGCCACAGCTGCAAAGCACGCCGGACCGGCTGGGTCTGAAATTCGAAGAAGTTCATATTCAGTCCGGTAGCGGGGCCGAGCAGGGCGATCTGTATTGCTGGTGGATTCCCGCCGAAAATGCCGATGCACTGACCATGCTTTATCTGCATGGCAACGACAAAAATATCGGTGCTGCACGTGATCTGGATAACGCAGCGCGGTTTCACAGCATGGGATATAACCTGCTGATAGCCGAGTATCGCGGCTATGGGAAAAGTACCGGCGGCGAGCCCAGCGAAGACAAGATGTACGAAGATGCAGAATCGGCATGGCGCTATCTGGTCAAGCAACGGGCAGTTGAACCGAAACGCACCTTCATTTACGGGCACTCGTTGGGCGGCGCGATCGCCATCGACCTGGGCATGCACCACCCGAATGCGGCCGGAATCATCGCTGAAAGTACATTCACCTCTATCGTTGATATGGCCGCACGCCAGTACGCCTACCTGCCGGCAGATCTCTTGTTGAACCAGCGTTTCGATTCGATGAGCAAACTCAGCCGGATGAAGATACCCTTGCTCTTTATCCACGGCACTTGGGACAGACGCGTGCCTTATGAGATGAGTCAGCGTCTCTTTGAAAGCGCGCCACAACCAAAATTCCTGAAACTGATCGAAGGCGGCGACCACAGCAACAGTGCCATTGTCGCACCGCTGGAATATAAAGCCGCAGTGAATGAGTTCGTCCAGCGTTACGCCGGGCAACATTGATGCATCCAAAGCAGAGCGATGTACTGATCGTCGGAGCAGGCGCTGCGGGCTTGTTGTGCGCGCTGATAGCCGCTCAGCGCGGACGTTCCGTTGTGTTGCTTGATCATTCATCCAGGCTTGCGGAAAAAATCCGTATTTCCGGCGGTGGGCGCTGTAATTTCACCAACCTCAATGCCAAACCGGAAAACTATCTTTCACAGAATCCGCATTTCTGCCGCTCTGCCTTGGCACGCTTCACCCCGCAACACTTTATTGCAATCTTGGATAAGCATGGCCTCAAGTATCACGAGAAAACGCTGGGCCAGCTATTCTGTGATGACGGTTCTGATGCCATCATCGCCATGCTCAAGTCGGAATGCGATGCGGCAGGAGTGCGCTGGTGCATGCCATGCAGTGTGGAAAAGATAGAGCACAGTGATGCCTATTATGTAACGACACCGCGCGGAAAATATCGCGCAGTTTCACTGGTCATTGCCACTGGAGGATTGTCTATTCCCAGTATCGGCGCCACGCCATACGGCTACAAGGTAGCCGAGCAATTTGGCGTACCCATGACAAAACTCAAACCGGGACTGGTTCCGCTTACTTTCCATCCGCAGGAATGGGCGCCCTATGCCGAATTATCCGGTGCTTCGCTGGAGGCGGTGGTGAGTTTTCGTAAGCACAGTTTCCGCGAGAACCTGCTATTCACTCATCGAGGCCTGAGCGGGCCTGCCATTCTGCAAATTTCCTCTTATTGGGAGCCAGGCAAACCGC
Organism: uncultured Sideroxydans sp.; assembly: GCA_964404355.1. Lineage (GTDB taxonomy): Bacteria > Pseudomonadota > Gammaproteobacteria > Burkholderiales > Gallionellaceae > Sideroxyarcus. The sequence goes on from CAYOJU010000021.1 coordinate 20,949, forward strand.
TGTCGATCGATCTGATTCCGGATCACGATCTATGTGAAATATTTCTGCAACAACGCAGCAACAAAATGCTGCTGGGAAACTTCCTTGCCCAATATCTGCCCAAGCGCCTGGCCGAGATTGTCGCCACGCAATGGCAGGAAAACAAGCCGCTCAATCAGTATGCGGATAAGGAAATGCGGGAATTGGCCGACAAACTGAAGGCGTGGCAAATCACGCCGACCGGCACACTCGGTTACAGCAAGGCGGAAGTGACTTGCGGCGGTGTGGATACCCGTGCACTGTCATCCAAGACAATGGAATGCAACGAAGTGCCGGGCTTGTACTTCATCGGCGAAGTGCTGGATGTCACCGGGCAGCTCGGCGGTTACAATTTTCAGTGGGCTTGGTCGTCTGCATATGCGGCAGGGCAAGTGGTTTAGTGCTATATTTTCCCGGACAATCCAAGTTCAACCAAGGAGATTCAGCGATGCGTGCAATATTAGTGATTCTGCTGGCGACGCTATTAGGCGGTTGCGGCTACAACGATTTCCAGAAAAACGATGAGCAGGTCAAGGCCGACTGGGCAGAAGTGCTGAACCAGTATCAGCGCCGCTTCGACCTGGTTCCCAATCTGGTGAATACAGTTAAGGGCTATGCGCAACAGGAAAAGGATGTGTTGATCGGCGTAACCGAGGCGCGTGCCAAGGTAGGTACCATTCAGGCTACACCGGCGTTGATCAACGACCCGAAGGCCTTTGCCCAATTCCAGGCTGCGCAGGGCGAACTGACCTCGGCCTTGAGTAAACTGATGGTGGTGACGGAGAACTATCCGCAGCTGAAATCCGATGCGATTTTTCGCGATTTGCAGGCGCAACTGGAAGGCACCGAGAATCGCATCACCGTGGCCCGCAACCGCTATATCAAGTCGGTGCAGGCATATAACGTGCTGGCGCGTTCTTTTCCGACCAACCTCACCGCGATGATGTTCAGCTACAGCGTGAAACCTTCGTTCGAGGTTGAGAATGAGAAGGCGATTTCGAAAGCGCCTGCGGTCGATTTCTCCACCCCCAAGGCTGCACCTGCCAAGTAAATGAAACACATCTGGACGCCACTTATCCTGCTTGCGCTGCTGCTATGCGGCTCGGCGCAGGCGGAGGTTGCGGTTCCTAAGCTCAGCCAGCGGGTAACCGATCTGACCGGCATGCTGGATCCGGGGCAAAGGCAGTTGCTCGAAAGCAAATTGGCCGCTTTCGAATCCAGCAAAGGTTCGCAGATCGCCGTGCTTCTTGTGCCCACCACGC
>CAYOJU010000021.1:22328-31498 GCA_964404355.1 uncultured Sideroxydans sp.
GCTTTCGAATCCAGCAAAGGTTCGCAGATCGCCGTGCTTCTTGTGCCCACCACGCAACCGGAAACCATCGAGCAATTCGGCATGCGAGTTGCTGAAGCGTGGAAACTGGGACGCAAAGGTGTGGACGACGGTGTGTTGCTGCTTATTGCCAGGGATGACCACAAGCTGCGTATTGAAGTCGGCTATGGTCTTGAAGGTGCGCTGAACGATGCCACGGCAAAACGCATCGTGTCCGATGTCATCTCGCCCTATTTCAAACGTGGCGAGTTCTACCCAGGCATCGATGCGGGGGTGAGCGCGATCATCAAGGTCGCCGAGGGCGAACCATTGCCTCCGGCACAGCGCGCCTCTTCACAATCCCCAAATGCACAGGATGTGCCGGGACAATTGCTCGTCACCGGACTTGTGATCTTCATGATGGGTAATATCCTCTTGCGACAAGTGATGGGGAGACTGCCTAGCGGGTTGATTGTCGGTGGGGTGATCGGCTTACTGGCTTGGGTAATGTTGCTCTCGGTTGCCTGGGCAATTGCATTGGCACTTGTATCCTTTGTGTTTTCCCTGATCTTTGGATTGAGCGGACGCGGTTCATCATTTCCTACCGGTTGGGGAGGCGGTGGCGGCTGGGGTGGGGGAGGCGGCGGTAGCTTCGGCGGGGGTGGTCTTAGTGGCGGCGGCGGAGGCTTCGGTGGCGGTGGAGCGTCAGGAGGTTGGTAAATGAACATCAAACGCATACTTAAACACCTATCCGCCAGTCGTGCCGCAATGCGCCAGGTATTTCCGCGCGCGTCACTGGATAGAATTGAACACACCATTGCCGAGGTTGAGAAAACACACGCGGGGCAGATCCGTTTTGCCGTCGAGTCCGCGCTGGAGATTAGGCCCTTGTTTGCCGGACAGAGCGCACGCGAACGGGCAATTGAGGTATTCTCGCACCTGCGCATATGGGATACCGAACATAATAATGGCGTGCTGATCTATTTGCTGCTGGCAGATCGCGATGTGGAGATCGTGGCGGATCGCGGCATTCACGTCAAACTGGGCCCGGCAGTCTGGGAAGCGGTCTGCCGTGAAATGGAAACTGCATTTCGTCTGGGCAAATTCGAAGAAGGTGTCATAGCCGGGATACGTCGGGTGGGGGAGCATCTCGCGCAACATTTTCCTCAAACCGGCTCCAACAAGATCAACGAATTGCCTGATAACCCCGTCCTGATCTAGGCAAGTCATGATCTGAGTCCATTGTGGCCATCGAAACCGAACTCAAGCTGCACATCTCGCCCGAATATCTGCAAAGACTCAAGCGTAATCCCTGGCTGCGTTCGCTTTCCGCAACTCGCGCCCGCAATCTAAAGCTCTACAACGTCTATTACGATACTGCCGATCTCGATTTGCACCGTCTGGCTATGGCGTTGCGTCTGCGTCGCGTGGGCAAACAGTTTTTGCAAACGCTTAAAGGCGGCGGACAGGTGAGCGCAGGACTGCATCAGCGCAATGAGTGGGAAACCCCCGTGCTTTCCGAGCAGCTGGATTTCAACGCACTCAAAGCCTGCGGCGGCGAATTGCCGCATGGTGTGCGCAATCGTTTGCAACCGGTGTTTGTCACTGACTTTGCGCGAAATGTGAGGTTGCTCAATTACGATGGGGCGGAGATTGAGCTGTGCATGGACAGCGGCGAGATACGCGCCGGACAAGCCAGTTGCCCGATTTCGGAACTGGAGCTCGAACTCAAATCCGGCTCACCGCAGCAGCTTTTCAAGTTGGCCCAAGCTCTGCTCGACATCGTGCCGCTGCAAGTGGAACACACCAGCAAGGCGGAATACGGCTATTTGTTGTTTTCCGCAGCCAAGCCTTCCGTCAGCAAAGGCAGATTTCCGCCCCTGAAAAAATCGCAAAGCATCTCCAGCGCCCTGCAAAGTCTGATTGGTGCCTGCCTGGCGCATGTGCAGTCCAATGTGCCGGGGGCGCTGTTGAAACTGGACAAGGAATACCTGCATCAGGTACGCGTCGGCTTGCGTCGCCTGCGCGTGGCGCTTTCCATTACCCAGCGCTACCGCACAGATGACGAATTGAGTGCTTTGCGCGAACAGGTCGCGAAGCTCTGCATAGAGCTGGGGCGTTCGCGCGAATGGGATGTGTTTGTTACCCAGACACTTGCACCAATCTGCACTCGACTGCCTGAACATATCGGACTGCGCGAAATATTGAGCATGAGCGAACGGGCGCGCAAAAAACAGCATGCCGGCATGGAAAGCAGCCTTGCTTCGCCGGAATTTCAACGCATGTTGCTGCGCTTTGGCGCATGGATGCATGGCGAGCAATGGGGCGGGGAAGAAACCACACTGGAAAAATTCGCGGTCGAAATATTAAAGAAACGCTGGAAACTTGTCGTTAAATACGGCAATGCTCTGAGCGGCGAGGACGCGGCTCAACTGCATGCCTTGCGCATCGCATGCAAAAAACTGCGTTACAGTATCGAGATGTTTGGTTCCCTGTTTGCCGCATCCAGGACCAAAGGATATGAGGCAGTGTTGGCAGAGTTGCAGGATATCCTGGGGACCTTGAATGATATTGCTGTGGCACATCGCCTGTTGAACGAGTTGGATAATGCCGCACGGCACGATACACTGGCACTCATACGCGGCTGGATGGAACATGACTATGCGGAGCGCGTTACTGAATTTGGCAAAGCCTGGAAACGATTCGTAGAACAAAAAGGATTTTGGGACTGAATAAAGTCCGTTCAGTATTCCCTCCCGCGGAAATCAGGAGGGGGAGGAAAATAAAAATTAGAAAGGTTGGCACAGAATGGCCAAGAAACACACCCCGTTGCGTGTACCTGTTACCCAGGGATTAAAAGATATCTACGCGATGGACATGCACCTGCCATATCAGGCTGCTTGCGAAGGCCGCTTTTCGCTGACAGCCTTTTCGCGCCTTGCTGCGGCCATCTCGGTGGTTCGATACGCACTGGCGCAGAAAAACAACCAGATTCCCAACGCCATTGAAACGCTGGATTTCACCATCAATACGTTGCTGACTGTGCGCAGACGGGGCGACTCGACCGATGTGTGGGAGCTTACCGAGGACGAGCGTCCGGTAGTCCTGAATGGCATCGAAGTCGCGGAGGAATGCATAGGCGTGCTGGATGTTGCGTTGCTGGCGCAGACTGCGGCGACCCTTTTTGACGTGATGGCGGCCGAATAGGGTGTCCGACAAGAAGAATTGTTGTGAGCACCTGGATCAAGGTAGCAGATCACGGACGAAAGCCGGCCTTCACGTTTGATATTTAAGAACCAACAATGACCCCCCCTTTGCGCATCAGACGAATTGCGTTTCTGGTTGCCTTGCTGTCCCTGCTGGCCAGCGGTCTTTACTGGAAGCAAATATTCAGTGCAGAACAACAACTGCGTTCGGAAACGATTGCTCAGGCAGAGCTGCGTGCCAGGCAACTGAACGGTGCTGTGGCGGATCAGGTCGCCATACTTATTCGTTATGTCGATTTTGCGGCGCTGGAACTTGCAGAGACTTATGAACCCGGAAAGTCCGGTGAATTTCTCAGGCAGGCATCCAAGATAGAGCAACTTTTTCCGCCGCATTCTCTGTTGCAGATTGCTGTCATTGACGCAAAGGGTTATCTCGCAGTTTCTACACTGGGTATGAAGGAGCGGCTATTCCTGGGGGATCGGGAACACTTCAAGGTGCATGTGACTGCAGTAAAACAGCAGCTATTCATTAGCTCCCCCGTGTTTGGCAGGGTTTCAAAGCAATGGTCCATCCAGTTTTCTCGTCCCATCCGGCGCAACGGCCGCTTTGTCGGAGTGGTCGTCATTTCCCTGTCTCCGGCATACCTGCACAATACTTTGGAGGCGCTAGCGCTGGCATCCGATGATTCAATCGCAATTGTCCGTCAGAGCGGAGAATATCTGGCGCGTAACGTAAACAATGAAATCGCATTGGGTCAAAGCGTGAGTTCCAATCGCGCGTTTCTCGGGAGTGGGGCTGAATTGACTGGCTCTTTCAGGTCTGCTGCAAAATTCGACAAGGTTGTCCGCCTATACCACTGGCAAAAGTTGAGTGATGTTCCGGTTGTGGTCGTCCTGGGTTTCAGCGAATCGACTTTGCTTCGACCTGTAGAAGAAATCATTTCGCGCAATCGCTGGCAAGCCAGTGTTGCCACAACCATTCTTTGGGTGTTTACGTTTGTGGCGGTCGCACTGTTGTTCAGGCTGAATGCACAGCAGAAATTGGTCGTTGCGAGCGCCAAACAAATTCAGCATCTGGCGTTCTATGACTCACTCACCAACCTGCCCAATCGTCGTCTGCTGCTTGATCGTTTGAGCCAGACAAATGCAGCCAATAAGCGCAGCCGAAGGTATGGCGCCATGATATTCATTGATCTGGATAATTTTAAGCAACTCAATGACAGGCACGGACATGCAGTGGGCGACTTACTGCTGATTGAAGCAGCAGGCCGTCTGCGTGCTTGTGTGCGAGAAATGGATACGGTGGCGCGTTTCGGAGGCGACGAATTTGTGGTGATGGTCAACGAACTGGAGATGGGTAAGGAAGAATCCAAAGTCAAGGCAGGCGCGATAGCCGATAAAATCCGCGAAGAGTTGGCTAAACCGTACGTGCTAGAAATTCAGCTTGATAAGAAGACCATCGAACATCAATGCACAGCGAGCATCGGTGTGGCGCTGTTTATCAACAGCCAAGGCAGTGAGGACGACATTCTCAACTGGGCTGACCGGGCTATGTATCAGGCCAAAGAAGCAGGACGCAACGCGATCAGATTCTATGGAGATGAAGCTGTTTCAGCTTGAATCCGGAACGGATTGCGCCAGCGTGCCTATCCCTTTTTTTGGAATGTTTTCTGTACTCGTATTGCTAGTGATTGGTTCCGAGTGAGGTTTTCAGAGACGTTATTTCCAAATAAGCCTCAGCTAGCAGTTTTTTCAGCGCTTCATTCTCCATTTCAAGCTTGCGCAATCGTGCGTCTTCGTTCGCAGACAGTATTGTTTCTTCGTCCTGTGTGTTCGTGGCCTTGATCTTTGCAGTGGAAACTGTTCCGGCCTTGGCAGCCAGATTGGCTGCTTCGAGTTCGGCGCGAGCACGTGTGGCATCCTCGTCTCTTTGCTTTGCTTCAGCTTTGGCCAGCGCCAAAGCATCCGACCTGGTTTTTGTGGCTGCAACCGCAGCCTCGAACTCTGCATGCGCTCGCGCAGCTTTTTCTTCTCTCTGTTTAGCCTCGGCCTTGGCTTTTGCCTCAGCGTCAGCGCTGGCTTTTGCTGCAGCGGAGGCAGCCTCAAGTTCGGTACGCGCACGCGCAGCTATTCCATCTCTTTCCCGGGCTTCAGCCTTGGCTTTTGCTTCGGCATCCGAGCTGGCCTTCTTGGCTTTTGCTTCGGCGTCTGAGCTGGCCTTTGCTGCAGCGGCGGCAGCCTCGTGATTTGCACGCGCTTGCGCAGCTTCCTCGTCCCTTTGCCGGGCAGCAACCTTTGCTTTAGCCTCGGCGTCTGAGCTGGCCTTTGCTGCAGCGGCGGCAGCCCCGAGCTTGGCGTGAGCCTGAGCATCGTCCTGGGCAGCCTGTTTGGCCTCAACCTTGGCCTTTTCTTTGGCGGCTGCAAAATATGCCTTCAGTTCGGCGGCACGCGCGGCCTTTTCCGCTTTCTCTTTGGCCTCAGGGTCTAACGTTGATTGAACTGCCGCAGGAGGAGCTTGTTCGATTTGAATACGTGCAGTTTCCTGCTTTTTCGGCTCCGAACTCAATTCGCGCGGGGCGGCGTTCCGGTCAACAGCTGCTTCATTTTTTACGACGATATATCCGCCCGCCACCAGCTCATTAAGAAGTTCATTCCATATCTTGCGCAGACTGGGTGGTGCGCGCTTGGCTAATTCGCCGGAGGTGGATTTACCGTCCATGTGCGACAACATGCGCGTATGGTTATTTGAAAGCTTGGAACCTTCGCGTTCGGCCTTGGTGGTTCTGATAAAGACTTTGTTGGTATGCATAATCTCGGAATTGTTGAACTCGAAAAACCATGCCTGTTGCATCGGTGCGAACGATACCAGATTCATGCCTTGAAGAGGATAGGCCCGAGGCAAGGACCCTGACTATATTCGACAAAACTGATAAGTTTAAGGAGCCTTAGCTACATGAAGCGTTCAATGTATTACTTCAGCATTGCCTTAAGTTGCGCCAGTTTATCCATTCCTTCGGCTTTTGTGACCGCAGGCGCATTTCCTGCAGTTACCACGCCGGAATAAACGATATCAGCCTGTGGCAGTTCTGCGATGAAGCGACTGGGATCGCAGCCTGAAAACTCCTTGCCGCGCTTGCGCCGGGTGCAATAGCTGATCTGCAAGGAGCGTTGCGCCCGGGTGATACCGACATACATCAAACGGCGTTCTTCCTCGATCTGTTCTGGCGCTTCACTGCGCTCGTGCGGCAGGATGTTTTCTTCCACGCCGACCAGGAATACATGGCCGAATTCCAGCCCCTTGGAGGCATGCAGGGTCGACAGCGAGACGGCATCGGTTTCCTGATCGCGGGATTCGAGCAGGTTGAGCAGTGCGATCAACTGCGTCATGGCGATCATGTTTTTTTCGTCCGACTCGGACTTGCGGTTCATCCAGCCGACGAAATCCGAGACATTCTTCCATTTTGTCTCGGCTTGACGCGGATCATGGCTGTCGAATAACCAGGCTTCATAATCGATGGCGGCAAGCAGGTCGTTCATTACTTCGTTGCAGGGTTCTTTTTCGGCACGTTCCTGCATGCGGTTGATGAAGTTGCAGAAGGTGAGCAGGTCTTCAAGCTGGCGCGGTTGCAGTTGCTGTGCCATCTCTATTTCGAATGCTGCCTCGAACAGGCTGATGTGACGGGATGAGGCATGTCCGGCAAGCTTTTCCAGTGTACTGTTGCCGACGCCGCGCTTGGGCGTGGTGATCGCTCTGATGAAGGCAGGATCGTCGTCGGGGTTGGCGATCAGGCGCAGGTAGGCGGTAATGTCCTTGATTTCGGCATTGTCGAAGAACGAGGTGCCGCCGCTGACAGTGTAGGGCACCTTGTGGGTGCGCATTTGTTCCTCGAATACGCGCGACAGGTGGTTGCTGCGGTAAAGAATGGCGTAATCCGCAAAACGCGAGTTGTTTTCAAACTTGTGCGCCAGCAGGCGCAATATCACGGATTCCGCTTCGTTCTCTTCGTCTTTTGCCGCAAACACGCGTACCGGGTCGCCCGGGCCGTGCTCGCTCCACAGGTTTTTCTCGAACAGCTTGGTGTTGTTCTTGATCAGGTGGTTGGCGCTTTGCAGGATGCGCTGCGAAGAGCGGTAATTCTGCTCCAGCTTGATCACACGCAGGCTGGGATAGTCATTCTGCAAATTGTGCAGGTTAGCCGTACTGGCACCGCGCCACGCATATATGGCCTGGTCGTCATCGCCCACCACAGTCAGTGCTGCGCGGCTGCCTGCAAGCAGCTTCATCATCTGGTACTGACAATCGTTGGTGTCCTGGTATTCGTCAATTAACAGGTATCGGAAGCGTTGCTGCCAGCGTTGGAGCGCATCTTCATGTGTTTTGAACAATTCCACCGGTAGACGGATGAGATCGTCGAAGTCCACCGATTGGTAGGCACGCAGGGTTTCCTGGTAGCGCGCATAGAGCAACGCAAGGCGCTGCTGTTGTTCGTCTTCGGCCTGACTTCCCGCCAGTTCAGGCGTCAGGAAGGCGGCTTTCCAGTTCGAGATCACGCTTTGTGCTGTGCGTATTTCCTGTTTGTCCGGGCTACCCAGCAATTCGCTGATGATTTTGCCGGTGTCGGCACTGTCGAAAATGGAAAATTGTTTCTTGTAGCCGAGCAAAGGACCTTCTTCGCGCAGGATATGCATGCCCAATGCATGAAAGGTGCTGATGGTCATGCCCTTGGCATCGCGCCCCCCATTCATGATCTTGCCGACGCGCTCGCGCATTTCGTTGGCGGCTTTGTTGGTAAAGGTGATGGCGGCAATATTGCGTGGGGAATAGCCGCATTCCTCGACAAGGTAGGCCAGCTTGTGCGTAATGACGCGCGTTTTGCCGCTGCCCGCCCCGGCCAGTACCAGCAGGGGGCCGTCGAGATACTTGATTGCTTCGCGTTGCGTGGAATTCAGTTTGCTTGACATCAGTTTTGGTGCCCGAGACCGGAATCGAACCGGTACGCACGTTTTACGGTTGCGACGGATTTTAAGTCCGTTGTGTCTACCAATTTCACCACTCGGGCTGACAGGTGGATCGAAACATATGTTTCGAAATTCATGAGCGGCGCATTATACAGAGACGAGCGTGCCACGAACAAAAACAAAAAAATGTGCTTCAATTTATTGACACGAAGTTCGATTTCCTTATAATGCGGACTTCGTTTTTGCGGGAATAGCTCAGTTGGTAGAGCGATACCTTGCCAAGGTATAGGTCGAGAGTTCGAGTCTCTTTTCCCGCTCCAGATAACTTGGGAAAGCCCTTCAGGCTTTCCCATATTTTTTGTTAATATGCAGTTTGCCCGACGGCGCGATAGCAAAGCGGTTATGCAGTGGATTGCAAATCCATTTAGCCCAGTTCGACTCTGGGTCGCGCCTCCAAATATCTTTTCATGGCATGCATAAAAAATCCCTGCGCTAAGGCAGGGATTTTTGTTTGTGGCTTGCAGTGCAGTCTTATTTCGCGACTTGGCGCTCTCTGATCTCGTCCAGCGTCTTGCAGTCGATGCACAAAGTGGCTGTGGGACGTGCTTCCAGGCGGCTCAGGCCAATCTCAACGCCACATTTATCGCAGTAACCATAGTCACCCGCTTCGATGCGGCCCAGCATCTTGTCAATGTTCTTGATCAGTTTGCGTTCGCGGTCACGATTGCGCAATTCGAGGCTCATGTCCGATTCCTGGCTGGCGCGGTCGTTCGGGTCGGCAAACACGGTCGCTTCGTCCTGCATGGTATGCACGGTACGGTCGATATCCTGGCTCAGTCCCAGCTTGATCTCATTCAAAATGCCGCGAAAGTGCTCAAGTTGGCCGGAACTCATGTATGCCTCACCTTTTTTAGGCTTATAGGGGGCAGAGGTATTGTTGGCTTGTACGGGCATTACGTCAGTCTCCAAGGTGATGCTAAATTTTTCAAGCGCGCTTTAATACCAGAA
>CAYOJU010000022.1:0-31070 GCA_964404355.1 uncultured Sideroxydans sp.
CATCGCAACTGCCATCGCAAATTTAACGAAGATTTAACACAAGTTTTACGCTGACTGAACAAACAGTACAAAGGTCCTACGTGCCGGCCAATATTCTCGGAGGAAGTGCCTATGAAAATTTGTTGAATTCGTTCATGCCTACAAAATCCCCTATCAATAGTATGCATCCGTCCACATTGGTTCGAAACGCGATTAATAGATACCGAGTCAGCCAGCGGTCAACTTAACTTTAGGGAGTTAAAGGTATGAAGGTCATAGACAAGAAGAAAATCCAACGCAGTTCCTTCAAGCTGAATCCAGTTGCTGCGGCGATTGTATTGGCAATGGCTGCCCAGTTTCCGGCCAACGTAGCACAAGCCAACGCGGGCTTCGGATCCAACACCAACATCTCGGGCATAGTGATCAACGTACCGACGTATTACGCCAACAGCCCACAGGGCATTCAGCCGGCGTTTGATCCTGCCACTCATGCATTGAGCACCACCGGCCTGACGGTCGATACCGGCACCCCGATTCGCAAGTTCGTCGATAAGCTTGGCGGCGTCTATAACGGCCTGGAAACCCTGCAGGGATTGACAGATCTGCAGGCCGGCATTCCCGTGGCAATTCCTGAAAAGTGGGTGAATCTCGCCGGCGTGAAAACTAACGATGATTACTATGAAATCGCCGTCGTCGAATACACAGAACAACTGCATAGCGATCTGGCCAAGCCGACCCGTCTGCGCGGCTATGTGCAGATCGAAACACCGGGTATTGTTGCCGGGAACCTGAAAGACGTTACCTCAGTGGTCCCAAGCGAGCACGTCCCGGGTGTGTATCCCGATGGCACGCCGATCCTCGATGCGAATGGCGCCCAAGTATATTTCGTGCACAGGCCGCACTACCTCGGCCCATCCATCGTGGCCGCCAGTGGCAATCCGGTGCGGATCAAGTTCACCAACTATTTGCCTTACACCGATGTAAATGGCGTAGCGCATGGCGCCCCTGGCGGTGGCGAATATTATCTCCCGATCGATGAAACGATTGCCGGCGGCGGCCCGGTGACATTGCAACAGTTCAATGCGAATGGCACACCCGTACTCGACGCCAAGGGAAATCCGGTTGCCGGTCCTGTGCTTGACCAGAATGGCAAGCCCATCAAGTTCTCCCAGAACCGTGTTGCCATCCACTGGCACGGCGGCGACTCTCCCTGGACCAACGACGGTACACCGCATCAATGGTGGGCTCCGCGCGGGGATGTCTCTTATTACATTGGTGACGCGAGTCATCCTGCATACAATCCAGCGACCAATCCAACCGGGCGGGGAATGGGCGTCGGTGATTCCTTCCAGAACGTGCCGGACATGGCCGATCCGGGCCAAGGTTCGATGACTCTGTATTTTCCAGTCAACCTGAGCGGTCGTCTGACGATGTATCACGACCACGTGTCCGGCCTGACCAAAATTAACGCCTATGCCGGCGAAGCGGCGGGTCTGATCGTTTACGATATGAAAGAGTTGGGCCTTGTTGCCTCAGCTCTTAATATCAATCTGACATTGCCGTCCGGGACACTGCCGTCGGCTATTCCTCTTCTTGATACAGTCGGCATTCCCCTGGTCATCCAGGACAAGACCTTTGTGCCGAAGAACATCGGTCCGACCGCAGTGGCTTCGGACGGCGTTACACCGGCCTCGCAGGATGCCAAGTGGGACCTGAACCACTGGGGTCAACCTGGCGACTTCTTCTTCCCGCACGTCTATGAAACCAATCAGGATCCGAACTCTATAGACGGTACCAACCCGGTCGGTCGCTGGGACTGGGGTCCCTGGTTCTGGCCGGTATTCCCAGCCCAGTATTCGCTGCCGACGGGCGCCTATGGTGACGTCACCGCTTCTCCGGAAGCCTTCATGGATACGCCAATAGTTAACGGTCAGCCCTATCCGACCATGACGGTTGATCCCAAGGCTTATCGCTTCCGTATTCTGAGCATCGGCAATGACCGTTCATTTAATTTTGGTCTGTATCAGGCAGTGGATGCCGCTGGCAAGGTGTGTGACGCGACCAACACCGCACCGACGATTGCGCCCATCGCCCCGGGCGGTGCAGGATCCGCACTCGGGACCGCCCAGGTTGCCGGGACGGCACTTGGATCGCCAGCCGCATGTACCGAAGTCAAGATGGTTCCGGCTGTACCAACAGCAGGTTTCCCTGCTACCTGGCCGACCGATGGTCGCGCCGGTGGTGTGCCGGATCCCGCGATGGCTGGTCCCGACATCGTGCAGATCGGTAACGAAGGTGGTCTGCTGCCCGCCGTGGCTGTGTGGAAGTCGCAACCGGTTACTTACGAACAAAACGTTCGCAGTATCACCGTGTTCAACATTCTGGATCATGATCTGACCCTGATGGGCGGGGAGCGCGCCGACGTACTCATCGACTTTTCGAATTACGCCGGACAAACGCTGATCCTTTACAACGATGCACCCGCGCCGATGCCCGGCTACGATCCGCGGATCGACTATTACACCGGAGTGGGTGATCAGACCGCAGCAGGTGGTGCATACAACACCTTGCCAGGCTATGGCCCGAACACCCGCACCATCATGCAGTTCAAAGTGAATGCGACCAACACCTCCGGTTCGGGCGGCCCCCTGAACATGGCTGCATTGAAGTCAGGTTTGCCTGTTGCCTATGCCGCGACTCAGCCGGCACCCCTCATTCCGGAGTCGGTCTACAACCAGGCCTTTGGTACGGCAAACACTGATACATACGCTCATATCGGTACCGGCTCTGGCGCTGCGCCATACTGGGTGCTGAACGGAGCTCCGTTTGCTGTTACCGGCCTCAAGCTCAACACCGGTGGTTCGCTCTATCCGGCTGGAACAACAGTGACCATTGCTCCGCCTCTGTGCACACCGGTAGTAGCCGGCACTGCTTGTGCTCAAGCTACCGCCACCCCGACCATTGGGGCCGGTGGTGTCATTACGGGCTTCACCGGGTTTAATGGAGGTGCAGGCTATACCACGCCACCGACGGTCATCTTCTCGAACCCCGGCCTGGATGGCACGCGTGCGACCGCGATGGTCACGACCAACGGTTTGCCGGTCATCAACAAGGCGATTCAGGAATTGTTCGACCCGATCTTCGGTCGCATGAACGCCACGCTGGCTGCAGAACTGCCGTTCTCTACCGCCACCATCGCCACCACGGTTCCGCTGGCCTACATCGATACGCCGATCGAATATCTGGATGGCATCAAGGATGGCGAGACACAAATCTGGAAAATCACGCACAACGGTGTCGATTCCCACCCGGTGCACTTCCACCTGGTCAACGTGCAGGTCATCAACCGAGTGGGTTGGGACGGCACCATCAAGCCGCCCGCAGCTAACGAAGTGGGTTGGAAGGAAACCGTGCGCATGAATCCGCTGGAAGACGTGTATGTCGCCGTCAGGGCATCTCATCCGGTGACCCCGTTCGGTGTGCCTGCCAGCCATCGTGTGCTGGATCCGTCGCAAGCCGTCGGTTCGACCATGTACTTCACCAACATCGATCCGACTACCGGTGCCGCACCAACGTTCCAGACCCAGCTCGTAGGTGGCGTCAATACCCAGGTTCCGACCGGTACCTACTCAAACCAGATGACCGATTTCGACAACGAATACGTCTGGCACTGCCACATTCTGGGTCATGAAGAATTCGACTTCATGCGTCCGTTCGTATTCCATCCGAACGTCGTGGTGCCTGATGCGCCAGCTTCAGTAACAGTCGCTGGAAGCACCGTGACATGGACCGACACGACGCCGTTTGGTGGTCAGGATGCCCAGGGCATTCCGACAGCTGGTACCAACGCAGCTTATCCAAAAGCAACCAGCAGTCCGAAGAACGAGATCGGCTACAAGATCTATCTCGCTCCGACCATCGATGCGAACGGGTACGTCACGGCTCCAGCAACTCCTGACGCATTGGTACCTGCCAACGTCACGACCTGGACCGGGGCTGCTGCCTTGCCGGCGACGACCGTGGTCGTGGCCTACAACGCGGCAGGCAATTCTCCGGCAGGTACGTCTGCTACCACCTTCACCGCAGGTACAAACGGGGCAGCAGGTCCGGCTATTCCGGCAGGGACGTTCATCCTGACCGGCGCGACGATCGATGCAACCGGTCTTATCGTGACGCTGACGGCTCCAGTCACCAATGCCGGAGTTCTGGTAGGTGCGACGGTTTCCGGTGCAGGTATCGCGGCTGGAACGACTGTTGCGACACTTACCCCGAACGGCTTCACGCTGTCTCTGGCGGCAACGCCGGCCGCAGCACCGGGCGTGACTTTGACGGTAGTTAATCAGGTAGCAGCAGCGGCAACGCCGACACCGGCAGCATCGGCTGCTCCGTCCGGGTTGACTCAGGTTACGAATGCGAATGGCACTGTTACATTGAACTGGACTGCTGTTCCGGGTGCGACGAGCTACACCGTGACCATGACCGAGACAACGGCTGCGGCGGTAGTAACGACGACGACTTCTATTATAGGAGTTGTGCCACCAGCAACTGCACCGGTGACGACATTTACTACTGCTGCTGCCCTGAACTCAGGTTCGACCTACTCGTTTGCGGTTACTGCAACCACGCTTGCCGGAACAACGGTGGCGGCGACAACCGGTTTGAACAATTCGCCGACGGTTGCTCCGGTTGCGTTCAACGGTATTCCGGGAACTGCCAAGGGAACGATCGTCTTGAATTGGGCGAACAGCGCGACGAATGTAAACAACGTGAGTGGCATACAGTTGACCTGGAGTGATGGAACGACGACGACCAGCCACATATTCGCACCTACAACAACGGGTGCCACCGTTGGCGCGGGTATCGGTGTGTTGACGACTGGAACGGCGTATACGTTCACGCTGCAGGCACTAAGCAATGTTGCCGCGTTCAATTCGCCAACGATCGGAATGCCGTTGCCGATAACCGCACCTTAAGTGGATCTGCCGGTGTCTGGTACTACCGACACCGGCACTTTGAGTGAAAGAGATCGGGATTGCAGGGCGTCGCCAAGGAATCAGCGAGCGCCCATATGCAGGCAAGATTTGGACACAAACAAATGGTTAATATCAGGGAGTCAGACATCGTGAAGAAACCCCAGCGTAATTCCTTCAAGCTAAATCCAATAGCCGCGGCTGTCGCAATTGCGATGACCACACAATTTGCCGTTAACGTGGCGTATGCAGGTTCCGGCAACGGAAGTGGCGTAACAACAGCCAATTCGCCCGTTACGGTTCCTACCTATTACGCCAACAGCCCTTCGGGCCCGGCACCTACCTATGTCAATGGCGTCTTGCAGATCAGGGCCGATGGCAGCAACCTGCCTTTCACGGCACAGAGCGGAACGATGTTGCGCAAGTTCGTGGATACCCTGCCGGGTTTCGGTGCGACCAATGCCAACAATCTGGGGCAATACATTCCGGTGGCTGTCGCTGAAAAGTGGGTTGACCTGAATGGCACCACCACAACAGATGACTACTACGAAATCGCTGCAGTCGAATTCAGGGAAAGGATGCACAGCGATCTGCCAGCTACGGGAACGCACCTGCGCGGCTACGTCCAGTTGGAGACCGCAGGCAATGCCGCGACCAGCAAGCACATCGCGCTGACCTACCCAAATGGCACTGCAATCACTGACGCAGCCAGGATCACTGCCGCGAATCCGACAGGGCAGGTCTATGCCTATGACAATCCGCACCATCTCGGCCCGGTTATCACGGCGACCAAGGGTACTGCGGTTCGCGTGAAGTTCACCAACTATCTGCCGATCGGCGGCAAGTTGTTCCTGCCGGTTGATCCCACGATCACTGGCGCAGGCGTGGGACCTGATGGCGTCACACCTTACCCGCAAAACCGCGCCGGTATGCATCTGGTCGGCGGGCAATCTCCCTGGATCAGCGCCGGTTCACCGCATCAATGGGTAGCCCCGGCTGGTGAACTCGCCGCTTATGCGGCAGGCATCGGCAAAGGCGCGAGCGTGCAGAATGTGCCTGATATGGCCGATCCTGGTGCCGGTTCGACTTACCTGTATTTCCCGAACGACATGTCGGCGCGTTTTACCTTCATTCAGGACCGTACTACCGGCCTTACACGTCTGAACGCCTATGCCGGTCTGGAAGCGGGTTACGTCGTGACCGACCCGATCGAGCAAACGCTGATCAACGGTGGAACGCTGTCTGGCGGCGCACTGAAGACGCCGGTGACAGTAGCAGCCGGGACGATTCCCGCCGCCCAGATTCCTCTAATCATCGAAGACAAGACTTTCGTGCCTGCCAACATCGCGCAGCAGGATGCTCTGTGGAACGATCCCAATTGGGGTGCCTCGGGTGATCTCTGGTTCCCGCACGTATATGAGCCCAACCAGAATCCCTCCATGACCAATGGCGCTAACCCGGTGGGTCGCTGGGATTATGGCCCGTTGTTCTGGCCAATCTTCCCCGTGGCAGCGAACAAGGCCATCTTGCCTTCCCCAAGCTTCGTGCCCGAAGCCTACATGGACACACCGCTCGTCAACGGTACGGCCTATCCTACTATGACGGTCGAGCCCAAGGCTTATCGTGTGCGCATCCTGAATGCCAGCAACGACCGTTATGTCAACCTTGGCCTGTACAAGGCTGACCCGACAGCGACGCGCGCTCCGCAACTTGACGCAAACGGCAACCCCGTGGTCGATAAAGCGGGCAATCAACAGTTCCTGACCAACACCGAAGTCAAGATGATACCTGCAGCAGCCGATGTTGCAGGCAATCCGGCGAACTGGGATAAAGTTAACAACGTACAACTACCGTTGCCTCAATTCGGTACGACATTCCCGTGGAACATCAACGCCGAGCCTTCGGGCCCGACCCGTGCATGGCCGACCGATGGTCGCGCCGGTGGTGCTCCTGATCCGACCACATCCGGTCCGGACTTTGTGGTCATCGGCAACGATGGTGGTCTGTTGCCGCAAGGCGTGGATATTCCGTCGCAGCCGGTTACCTATGAACAGAATCGTCGCAGCATTACCGTGACGAACATCTATGGTTACGGCATGTTGCTGGGACCAGCGGAACGTGCGGACGCGATCGTGGACTTCTCCGCTTATGCCGGTCAGACCCTGATCCTTTACAACGATGCCCCGGCACCGACACCCTTCAACGATCCGCGTAACGACTACTACACTGGCGATCCTGACCAGTCAGGCCAAGGTGGAGCCTTTAGCACCCTGCCGGGTTATGGTCCGAACACCCGTACCATCATGCAGATCAAGGTGGGCACGACAGTAACGCCCGGCACAGGCGGTCCGCTGAATGCCGCTGCATTGGCGGCTGCCTTGCCGGCTGCCTATGGCGCATCGCAACCGGCACCGATGGTTCCTGAGTCGGCTTACAACGCCGCCTTCGGCACTGCGGATATCGATACCTACGGTCACGTTGCAACCGGTTCTGCCGCGCAACCGACCCTGGACTTTGCTCACACCGGTGCGTTGACCCTTACCGGGCTGAGCCTGGTTACTTCCGGCGGCTCAGGTACGGGTTCCGGTTCCGGTTATCTGACCGCACCGCAGGTGGTCATCAGCGGTGGTGGCGGAACGGGCGCGTCAGCATCGGCTACGGTCAACGCAGCACATCAAGTGGATACCATTTCACTCACCAGCGCTGGCACGGGCTATACCTCAACACCGACCGTTACCTTTGTTCCGACATCGACCATTTCCAGCATCGTTATGGCTGATGGCGGATCGGGTTATACAGCTCCGGTCACTGTCAATTTCTCGGGTGGCGGTGTTACTAATCCCGCTGACCAGGCTACCGCAACCGTGACGCTCTCCTCGAACTCGGCGATCTTGAACACACCGACCCTGGTTTCCGGCGGATCGGGTTACACAGTGCCTCCAACGGTCACCTTCACGGGCGGCGGTGGTACTGGCGCGAAGGGTGCTGCGACCATCTCGTCCTCGCCGCTGACTTTGGGTGCCGGCTCGGTCCTGATGTCCAATTTGGGATCCGGCTATACAGCTCCAACTGCCGTCGTGAGTGCCCCGCAAACTGCAGGTACAACGGCGACTGCGAGCGCAATCGTTGGTTTTGCGGTGTCGCCCACCTTTACCATCAGCGTTCCGGGAGCAGGCTATGACCAACCAGCGCCTCCGGTTGGAACTGGTTCCGGATCCACAGTCGTTAATTTCAGCCTGCCGCAACTCGCGGGCGGTACGCTGCCGACGGCCACGCCGTTAATCGACCCGGTTTCCGGCGCGATCACTGGCATCACCTTGTTGACACCAGGTTCCGGCTATACCGACGCACCAACCGTCAGTGTTACGGACGCGAATGGCAACATATCGTCTACGGTGACTACAGTGCTGGCTCCGGCGACCGGGCAGGTGTACGGCGCGACCATCCTTACGGCGGGTTCGGGTTATACGACTCCTGCTACGATTAGCTTCACTGATGCCACCGGTAAAAACGCCCTGGCGACCGCAGCTTTGGCTGGACCAGCCGGCTCAGTGAACGGTTTCACCATTACCAATATCGGCACGGGCTACAACTCCGCCCCGACAGTTGTGTTCACGGATAGCACTAACTCTGCTCATCCAAGTGCGACGGCTGCGAGCGCGACCGTGGCCCTTGCCACACCGGTCGGTACGATCATTGGCGTTACGGTGAACACTCCGGGTGTCGGCTATACCTCTGCGCCGAATGTCACCTTCACTACGGCCGCCGGTGCACCGGCTCCGACTAGCGTTGCTGTGGCAACCGCGAATGTCACCCCGGTAGGTGT
Source organism: uncultured Sideroxydans sp. (assembly GCA_964404355.1). GTDB lineage: Bacteria > Pseudomonadota > Gammaproteobacteria > Burkholderiales > Gallionellaceae > Sideroxyarcus. The sequence continues at coordinate 8,776 of CAYOJU010000022.1, forward strand.
GGGAGCGCAGGCCACCGTGCTGACTTCAACCAGCAGCAAGATTCCGGTGGTGACGAAAGCTGAGCAAGAGTTGTTTGACGACTACGGTCGTTACAACTCAACCGGCGGTATTGAACTTCCGCTCACGCTGGCTGGAATTCAGACCACCGTGCCGTTGAACTATATCGATGCGCCGACCGACATCATCGGCGACGATGAAGTCCAGATATGGAAACTGGTAGACAACGGCTTTTGGTCCAACTCGATCCATTTCAACATGAACGATGTGCAACTGATCAACCGCGTGGGTTGGGACGGCACGGTTAAACCGCCCGCAAGCAATGAAGTGGGCTGGAAAGACACTGTCCGTCTGAATCCGCTGGAAGATGCGATCGTGGCGATCCGGGGCAAAGCGACGAACATTCCGTTCAGCTTGCCGAGAAGCGCACGCCTGCAAGATCCATCATTGCCGGCCAATGCTACCCCGGGTTCTGGTATGGGTTTCACCAATGACCCCGCAGTGGTCTCTACGACTGGATTGATGGCTACCGATCCGCTCAAAGTGGTCGCAGGTGGTCATGTCGTACCGGCCGGGACGCCGCTCGTCAACACTTCCAACAACATGAATGTGTTCCCGGGCACCCCGACGGGCAACTATGACAACGAGTTCGTCTGGGGCTCCGCGATCCTGGGCCATTCGGAAGATGACTTCACCCGTCCTGTGGTGTTCAACCCGGTTGTGACAGTACCGCCGTCATTGGGTACCACCCTGGCGGACACACTGGGAGTAGGTACCTTGACCTGGACCGATCCGACGCCGAGAGCGACACCGCTCACGACGCTGGGTAACACCCAGAATGAGCTTGGCTTCAAGGTTCTTCAGGCTCCGTTGACCGACGTCAATGCCCGCAAAGTGGGAGCATGGACACCGGCAATCACGCCATTCGCCACCGTTCCGGCCAACGTAGTCAGCTACAACGAGCCTGCAGCGCTGGTATCGCCGACTCCTCCGAATGGCACGTTCTTCGCGTACAAGGTTAACGCCTACAACGTCGCTGGCGATGCTCCGGATTCCAATATCGTCTACGAAGCGCCACCTGTGGCACCAACGCCTCCGATTGCGCCGGCTCAAATGCTTGCGACATCCTTCATTACGCCAGCGACCAGCACATCGGACGTAAACGTCAAGGTGACTTGGCAGGATAACGCAGACAACGAGACCAGTTTCACCGTGACCCGTACCGGGCCGGGCGTTTTGGCCAACGGCAAGGTGACAGGCGGTTCCGTAGTCAACTACCCTAACTTGCCCGCCAACCCTGTGTTGTCCAGCAACACGGTTTTTGCGGATCCCGCTGCCGTGGTTGAAGGTGGTGCGTACGAGTACGACGTAATCGCCGTCAACTCGTTTGGCAATTCCGTACCGGTCTTGACCGGCACCGTGACTGCGCCAATCTCAGTGCCGCTGGCTCCGATCAATGTTGTGGCCACGCCGACTATTGCGGCTTGCCCTGCAGCAGTGCCGGTTCGCTGCAAGCCTGACGATGTAGTACTGACCTGGACAGACCGCGCGTTCAACGAGACTAGCTACACTGTGGCTCGTACGGGTGGCAACGTTCCATTTGCGACCGTTACCCTGCCAGCGAGTGCGCTCAATGCCGCTCCTGCAACGATGACTTACAAGGATGCGACAGCACAGGAAGGCGTGGCTTACACCTATACCGTGAGCGCGGTGAATGCGGCGGGCGCCACCACGGCAACAGCGACAGCCACCGTGATACCCACAGCACCGACACTCCCGACGAATCTTGTCGTAACGCCTTCAACAGCGGTCGATGCAAACGGTACTTACGTGGATACGGTAGCGCTGACCTGGAGCGACAATGCCTACAACGAAATGACCTATCAGGTTCTGCGTGACGGTTTGCCTGTTGGCAACCAGATCGTGGGTGCCGGTTTGGCCAACAATCCGATGGGAACCGCAACGGCCGGCTGGACTGCCAGCCCGACGTTGGCCTTCACGGATACCGGCTTGACCGACGGTACGGCACATACCTGGAGCGTGCAGGCGGCGAATGTGGTGGGAACAACGACTTCTGCTGGCGTAACCAAGACCATGCCGGGCATCGTCATCGCTCCGCCTACCAACCTGATCACGACGCCTAACCGTGCCGGATCCTCGATTGGCTTGCAGTGGACTGACAGGTCGACCAATGAGACCGACTTCCTGGTTGAGGAAAGTGTTTCGTCGACCGGTGGTGCGCCAGGAAGCTTCAGTAACTGGACCGTGCTGCAGGTTGTTCCTCGCTCAGCGGCGCAGACTACCGCGACCGGTGGATTGGTAAATATCAACAGAGCCAACGTACCGGCGACTCCGGGCTTTGTGTACACCTTCCGTGTCAGTGCACGTAATCTGGCCAACAAGAGCGATTCGCATCCGTACCTGTACGGACAGTCAAGTCTGCAGGCTCCAGCCCTGACCGCAGCGCCGACACTGGCTGTACCTACTCTGTCCGCGACCGGTCGTGTGGGCTTGAGCTGGACTGCTGTGGCTGCACCTGCCGGTACCACGATCAGCTACGTGGTGAACATCAATGGCCAGTTGATCAACACCAATCAGTTGACTTACAACTTCCGTCCGACGGTGGCGCAGTTGCAGGCTGGTCTGACATTCTCCGTGCAAGCGGTGGCAACGGCGATCCGCGTAGCGAACCCGACAGTGTTTGGTTCGACTACCGGACCGGCATCTAACGTGCAGACCACGAAGATCGCTCTGCCGGCGGTGCCGACAGGCCTCAAGGCAACTGCTCCTGTTGCCGCAGGTGGTGGTAACTACACCTCGACCCTGAGCTGGGCCGCAGTGACTGGCGCGACTGGTTACGTGATACAGCCGTTCAACAACGGTGTGGCTGGTGCGTTGATCAATGTGGCCGGTGGTACGACCTTGACTCGCAATGTGAACCTGGTAGCTGGTAACACATATACCTACCAGATCGCTGCGATAGATCTGGTTGGTACATCTGCGTACTCGACACCGGCAATCACGGTGAACACACCGCCGGCGCAATCGACGGGCCTTGCTGCAAACCTGTTGGCAACGCGGAGTATCGGTGTGACCTGGACGAACTTGTCGACAAACATCACCGGCTTCACCGTCCAGCGTCGCCTGGGTGCCGGTGCCTGGACGACTGTCACGCCGGCTCCGACCGTGACCCAGAACGGAACTGCGTATTCGATCACCAATACGGTTACCGCAGCGGGCAGCTACACCTACCGTCTGCTGGCAACCAGCGCAGGTGGCAGTACAGCGTACACAGCAGCATCGAACGCAGTCGTAACGCCGTAAATGCTGTAGCAGGAAAACCGCCGGTGCCAGGAATAATTTGGCACCGGCGTTGTTTAAAAGAGATTCAGAATTTCAGGGCATCTCTAAAAGTTCAGGGTTCGACCAGATGCTGAGTAGTGGGAAGTAGTTCAGCGGTTGGGATGGAGCGTGGATTTTTAGCGATGTCCTGAAACTTTGGAAAAAGATTTTGTAACGTGTTAATTTTGATATGCAAGACTCGTTCACACTGCATTGCATCCCCCAAATTTAACCATGGCGAGAGTGCTATACAATTTTTGTATTGTGATCCAGGGGCAGCTATTTATGAGGACGTTTGTCCATGCAGCATCGATCAGATCACAAAAATTGTTGGGGTACCAAGCAGGCACATGAGGGCCGATATTCAGGCTTGAATTTCGTTGGGGGCATCGTTCGTATTTTCGGCCCTCTGACTGGTTTGGAAACAGATATAAGTGCTGGAAATTTTCTGAGGAGATGATTTGATGATGTGGAAAAATTCTTTTGTAGTAATGTGCGGACTCCTGCTGGCAACTGGCCAAACCTTGGCTGCCGATAAACCGGCGTTTAAAACCGACAAGGAAAGACTGAGTTACAGCATAGGTGCAAGCATTGGAAAGAACTTCAAGAACGAAAATACCGAAGTTGACGTCAATTTGCTGGTCAAGGGTTTGAAAACCAGCCTTGCCGGTGAAAAGCCGCTCCTGTCTGACAAAGAAATAAACCAGGTGATGAATGACTACCAGACGCAGTTGCGTAAACAAGCGATTGTGAAAAGACAACAGGCTTTGGGCGAAAACAAGAAGAAGGGTGATGACTATCTGGAAAACTTCAAATCCCAAAAGGATGTGATGGCTTTGCCCAATGGTGTGCTGTACAAGGTTATCAATGAAGGTAATGGCAAGAAGCCCATGGAGTCGGACATGGTTGAAGTCAATTATCGCGGTGCGCTGATCAATGGCAAGGAATTTGATGCGACCGAACCTGGTCACCCTGCCAGCCTGAAGGTGTCTGCACTCATTGCCGGTTGGAAACAAGCCTTGAGCGCGATGACCGTTGGCTCGAAATGGCACATCGTCATTCCCCCCGCGCTTGCCTATGGTGAGCGTGGGGTAGGTAATGATATAGGTCCAAATGAAGTGCTCGTATTTGATGTGGAACTGGTCGCAATCAAGTGATTTGATCGAAAGCGGGTTACTGTTAAGAACGCACCCTCACTAAAGGATATAGATCATGAAGATGAAAATGGTATTGCTGGTAAGTTTCTGTTTGCTTGGACTTCAAGCAGTTGCAGAAGAATCAGTGGTTATTGATACGCAGTCGGTAGGTGAGCCGCCGGCGGATGTTAAAGCTGGAGCGAGTGTTGCGCAGCCCGATCCGCAAGCAGAAGCCAACGCGGCAAACAAAGAGCAGCTTCTCAAGGGTGGCCGGATGAGCCCCAGGCAAAAAGCAGCGCTGGCCAAAGGAGAAATGGCAGACACCAACAAGGTGGAGGGCGACGCGTTCCTGGCAAACAATAGTGCCAAACCGGGCGTGGTCAGTTTGCCTAGCGGGTTGCAGTACAAAATCCTGCACGCTGGCAGCGGCAACAAGCCAACAGTAAACAGCATGATCAGATGTCGTTACAAGGGGCGGTTGATAGATGGGACGATCATTGACAGTTCATCGGGAAACAATAAACCGACAACGATGCAGGTTGGCGGGTTGCTGGCTGGGCTGAAAGAAGCCGTCTTGCAAATGCCGATCGGCTCAAAGTGGCAGATCGTTATTCCCCCGTCTCTCGCATACGGCGCATCCGGATATCGTGGTGCGGGACCGAATGCAGTCGTGGTCTATGAGATGGAAATTCTCGGCATCAAGTAGTGATTAGTTTTTTCTGAACTGGTCTAAACACGGGGAGGACAGAGACCGTCTGCCTTGTCTGGTTCAATGTTGCGGACATGGGGAGTCCGACATGATATGGATTACAAATTGATCAATTCAAGAAGTGCCTTGCCGGACACCAGTGACGCAAACGGCGAATCCGGGATTCGACGATTTTTGCATGCCCTGGTTAATTTTATTATGGCAATTGTTTTTCCGTCAGTTGCCAATCTCGCTTATGGCTCGACGCTTTATAACCAGGAATGCACGCCGATGGTAAAAGTAGGTGGCGTTAATTCCATGCGGCATCGTTACTTCTATTCCTGCCGGATATCCATAGTATTGCTTTTGGTCGCCGGCATCATCCTTTCGTTGCCAGTGCATGCGGTTGAACAAGTCGCCGTACCGGCAAGTGCAGATGAACTGGAATCAGGTCGTCGCATCTATATGGAAGGCATACTTCCTTCCGGTGCCCTGCTGACCGGGATTCGCTTTGGCAATACCATCGTTTCCGGTGCTCGGGCTGCTTGTGTGAACTGTCATCGTCGTAGCGGAATGGGGCAGGTTGAAGGTGACCTTCAAGTGCCTCCTATCAATGGCGAATTCCTGTATGCCCCTAAAGGGGAGAGGCATGTGGCTGTAATGGATCCTCGCATAAGCAAGGCGTTCAACCAGGCACACGATCCCTATAACAGTGTAACTTTCAACCAGGCAGTTGTTCACGGCAAGAATAATCGTGGTCGCGAAATGAATGTGGCCATGCCACGCTTCGATCTTGACGAATCAGAGTTGAAGGCTTTGGCAGCCTATCTGAAGCAGCTTTCGTCGGAATGGTCACCCGGTGTGACTCAAAGCAGCATTCGTTTTGCCACGGTGATCACCCCGGACGTCGATCCTGTAAGGCGCAAGACGATGATAGACATGATGCAGGCGATCTTCCGTCAAAAAAACAGCAATACCAGAAATGCGTTGCAACCCCAAACTCGCCATCATATGACATCGGCGGTTGAGTTGATCCTGGGAACCGAACGCACGTGGGATTTGGATATTTGGGAACTGCAAGGAGCGCCAGAAACGTGGGGAGCTCAGTTGCAAGAGCGTTATCGTAGGCAACCCGTATTTGCGTTGATCTCGGGCATGTCAACCTCCACTTGGCAGCCCGTTCATGACTTCTGTGAGCAAGAGAAGATTCCTTGCTGGTTTCCCAGTGTTGATTTGCCGGTGACCGTGCCGTCGCAATACTCATTTTATTTCTCCGGTGGAGTCACGCTGGAAGCGAAAGTGCTGGCAAGCCATTTATTGGACAGCGATGCATTGCCCAAACATCTGGTTCAGATCTACCGCGACGATGGTATGGGGCGTGCGGCGTCGCAGGAACTGGAGCATGCGCTGGCGGGATCGTCCATCAATGTGGAGAATCGGGTTTTAGGTGAGAACGCCGCAGCGACTGGTTCTTTGAAGGGCTTGTTGGCGAAGGAGAAGTCAGGTGATGTCGTAGTGTACTGGTTGAGGCAGGACGATATCACGGCATTGGGCAAGTTGAAGCCGGTGCGCGGTGTGGCAAATTATTTTTCGTCCAGACTGGCAAATGCGGAACATATTTCCTTGCCGCCTGTATGGAAAAGCAATTCGCATCTGGTTTATCTCTACGAACTGCCTGCGAAGCGGGAAGTGAATCTGGCCTATTTTCACGCCTGGATCAATATGCATAAATTTCCTCTGGTAGACGAGGCGATGCAGTCGGAAGTATTTTTTGCCATGAATTACCTGACCGATATCACTGCCGAAATGCTGAATAACCTTTATCGCGATTATCTGGTGGAGCGAGCAGAAACCATGATGGATAAACGCGAGGGCAGCAAGGCCGAACAGGAAACCAGAGACCGCGTGTCTCTCGGAAGACCTGGCGACATGGACAGAAGACATGGCGAAATGAGGACAAAAGTAGAGGCGCGCTTGACGATTCCCGGTCAAGTCAGCGCTGCAATCAGTCATGGAACGACGATCTATCCCCACTTGAGTTTGGGGCCGGGGCAGCGGTTTGCGTCCAAAGGTGGATATATCGTGCGATTTGAGGACAATCGCGGCGAAAATTTAATCAAAGAAAGCGAATGGATTGTTCCCTGAAATACCCAAGTAAATTGGCATGGTTTGTGCATTCAAGTGTTGATTAATGGTGACTGAAAACGGAGAGGCTATGAAAAAAACAATAATTACACACGTAATCCGGAAACCCGGCAAAACCATGACTGTGTTGTGCCAATTGGCGGGGATGCTTGTGTTCGGTCTTTGCATTGGTATTGGAGTAGCCATTCCCAGTGCAGTAGCCGAAGAACAATCCGAGCACTCCATGCACGACATGTCTGATATGAAGGATATGGATGGCATGGATGGTATGGAGCATATGGATCATTCGAAACACATGCAAAGCATGGCAAAACGCGGTGCATATACCAGCTCATCCATGTACTACGTGGTCCCGGATGTGAAACTGGTGGATGAGAATGGCAAAACGGTTTCCATGCGGGAACTGACGGATGGACAATCCCCGGTCATGCTGAATTTCATCTTCACAACTTGCACCACCATCTGTCCCGTGATGACTTCGACTTTCCATCAGGTGCAGGAAAAACTGGGGAAGAACCGTAAAGAACTGCGCATGGTGTCGATCTCTATCGATCCTGAAAACGATACGCCCAATAAACTAAAAGAGTATGCGGCAAAAAATATGGCAGGCACGCAATGGACGTTTCTGACAGGTTCCCTGGAAAACAGCCTTGCCGTACAAAAAGCATTCGGCGCATTCGCCGGCGAAAAGATGAATCACAAACCGGTCACTTTCATAAAAGCAAAAGGATCGGATAATCAGTGGGTGCGCATGGAGGGTCTGGCAGAGGCTGGCCAGATTCTCAACGAGTATGACAAATTGGCCATGAATAAATAAGGCGGGAAACGTCGGTTCGGACACCAGTTCAGTCCGGACAACAATTTTTTCTTTGGGAGAAAGAAAAAGATGAAAAACAATAAAGCGGCGGGTTTAGTGGGAGCTCGTCTATCAAATCGACCGATGGCGGGCTTCACACTGCTGGAATTGCTGGTCGTGATGGTCATCATCGGGCTGCTCGCGGGGTATGTGGGTCCCAAGTATTTTTCCCAGATAGGAAAATCAGAAATCAAGGCAACGCGTGCCCAGATTGACGGATTGGGCAAAGCCATTGATCAGTTTCGTCTGGATGTCGGACGGTATCCGACTTCGGAGGAGGGGCTGAAATCACTGCTCGTGCGCCCTGCCAATTTGGCCAAGTGGGATGGTCCTTATCTTTCCAAAAATGTGCCGCTGGATCCGTGGGGTAATGCATACCTCTACAAGTCACCGGGAGAGCATGGTGAATACGACTTGCTCTCATACGGCAAAGACGGACAACCCGGCGGTGAAGGCGAGGCCGCGGACATCGTTAACTGGTAGTTCCAATTAGAAGCGGGTTACTTAATCCGACGGGGTGTTTATGCAGTATGAGCTCAGGGTTTTACGCGGCAATGAAGGAATGACTTCGCTGTTGCTGGAAGCCGCCGACACCAAGGAAGCTGAGGCTCTGGCAAAAGCCAGAGGCTATTCGGTCATTTCCTTGTCCGCCAAGAAACAATGGCCGCTGCTGAATCTCGGGAGAAAAACCAGATTTCCCCTGATCATGTTCAGCCAGGAACTGGTTGCATTGCTGCAGGCCGGATTGTCTTTGATCGAAGTGCTTGAAACACTGGCCGAGAAGGAAGACGAGCCCGAGGTGAAGAAGACGCTGGAGCAGGTCATCGCGCTGCTCTACGAAGGCCACAAGCTGTCGTATGCGCTGGAACAGTGTCCCAAACATTTTCCGCCGCTCTATGTGGCAACGGTACGCTCCAGCGAAAAGACAGGCAGTTTGCCGGAGGTACTGTCACGTTATGTCGTCTACGAATCGCAAATGGACGGCATCAAGAAGAAAATAATCACGTCGTCCATTTATCCGGTGTTGCTGACAGTCGTGGGAACGCTGGTGGTGGTGTTCCTGATGGTGTTTGTGGTGCCCAGCTTCAGTCATATTTATGAGGACATGGGAGGCGACTTGCCTTTTATGTCGCGTCTGCTGATGCAGTGGGGCAAGTTTCTGGAAGCTCATTCGAAGATTCTGGGTCTTGCGTCGCTTGCCGTAATTACTGCGTTGTTCATTGTCCTGAATCGCCCCTCCACCAGGGTTTGGCTAAGGAAGAAGATGTGGGATATCCCGACACTGGGAAAGCGTTTGTATGTGTACCAGATGGCACGCTTCTTCCGTTCTCTGGGCATGTTGCTGCAAGGGGGCATGCCAATTCTCGTGGCGCTGAAAATGGTGTCCGGGCTGCTGGAAGAGTCGATGCGCGAACAATTGCGGCTGGCCGAGTTGAGCATTCAGGAAGGAGGCTCGATTTCCCAGGCGATGGAAAAACATGGACTGGTTACGCCCCTGGCCTTGCGCTTGTTGCGCGTGGGCGAACGCACGGGGCGGATGGGAGAGATGATGGAACGTATTGCCGCTTTTTATGAAGAAGAGACCGTGCGCTGGATCGAGCGCTTCGTCAAACTGTTCGAGCCGTTGCTGATGCTCTTTGTGGGCTTGCTGGTGGGTATCGTCGTCGTGCTGATGTACTTCCCGATCTTCGAGTTGGCAGGGAGTATCAAGTGAACCAGCTCGCTTCCGTCATGGCCAGTTCGAAGCCGCTCATTTCGCCGCAACAGGTGCGTGAAGCGCGCATTGCCGCCGCACAAACCAAACGCAGTGTCACAGAGGTTCTGGAAGACCAGAGCGGTCTTGATGCGGGCGAGTTCCTGAAGGCACTGAGTGAGGTTCTTCACTATCCGGTATTTACCATGGATGGTTTGAACAGCCTGACTTCAGCCTTTGATGTTGTCGCTTTTGCAGAGGCTGTTGAGCGGCACTGCATCGCTTTGCGCAACGAGGCCGATGAGGTCATCGTGATCATGAGCGATCCGTTCGACACCGGGCTGCAAGCCTGGCTGGAACATCGTATTCCTGCAAGAGTGACCTGGGGGCTGGCTCATGGTTCCGATGTCTCGGCGTACTTGTCGAATTACGAGAAGTCGCTTAATGCGATGGACAGCATGCAGGATATGGTCGAGCAATCGACATCCGAAGACGGCCAGATCGTGGAAGATCTGTCGATCAAATCCATCAGCGAAGAAGCCAGTCATATCGTCAAACTGGTGCATTCAACGGTATACGATGCGCTGAAGGCCGAGGCCAGCGACATTCACCTGGAAACAACGCCTTCCGGTCTCGTTATCAAATACCGTATCGACGGAGTGCTGGTGCCCGTTGGTTCGAAAGACGGAGTGGAACTGGCGGAGCAGGTCATTTCGCGCATCAAGGTGATCTCCGGACTCGATATTACCGAGCGCCGCACGCCGCAGGACGGACGTTTCAAGGTTTCCATGCAGCGGCACGAGATCGATTTGCGCGTTTCCATCATGCCCAGTGTGTTTGGCGAGTGTGCCGTATTGCGCGTTCTGGACAAGCGTACTTTGTCCGACCAGATGAAGGGCCTGCGCCTCGATCACCTGGGTTTTGACGACAAGTCGATGGCCTTCATTCGCCGTCTTTCCAAAGAACCCTATGGCATGGTGCTGGTGACCGGTCCCACAGGTAGCGGCAAAACGACGACGCTGTATGCCGCGATCACCGAGATCAACGACGGCAAGGACAAGATCATCACGATCGAAGACCCGGTCGAATACCAGTTGCCCGGTGTGCTGCAGATTCCGGTGAACGAGAAGAAAGGGCTGACCTTCGAACGCGGCTTGCGTTCCATCCTGCGTCATGATCCGGACAAAATTATGGTTGGCGAAATCCGCGACGCCGAGACCGCGCAGATTGCCGTGCAATCGGCCTTGACCGGGCACCTGGTGTTCACCACGGTGCATGCCAACAATGTGTTTGACGTCATCGGCCGCTTCATGCACATGGGTGTCGATCCTTACAGCTTCGTTTCCGCCTTGAATGGCATTGTTGCCCAGCGCCTGGTGCGCGTGAACTGTACGCATTGCCTGGGCGACGATTTTCCGGACGATGTGTTGATCGAAGAGTCCGGTATCAATTTGGCCGATGCCAGGGGCATCAAGTTCCGCGCGGGTCGCGGTTGCGGCCATTGTCGCGGCACCGGTTTCAAGGGACGCAAGGCAATTGCCGAAGTGCTCTATCTTAACGACGAGATTCGCGAGCTCATTATCGCAAGGCAGCCGGTACGGCTGGTGCGCGAGGCGGCCAAACGCAACGGGACCAGGTTATTGCGCGAAGGCGCACTGGACCTGGTATTCAAGGGCGAATCGACATTGCAGGAGGTAAATCGTGTCACTTTCGTTGCGTGATGAATTGCGCGTGGTCATGTATCGCGACCAGATCCAGCTCGTCCGGATCGGACGGCAGCTTACGCTTCACGGCACACAGTCGCGTATTCTGGAAAAGAAAACTTTCCCGTTTGCAATTGCAGATGGCGCGTATTCGGATACGGCAATCCATGCGCTGGAGTCGGCCTTGTCCGGGTTGGAGAAAAAACCCGCTTTTGCCAGCGTGATTCTTTCCAACCATTTCATGAACTATGCCATGGTCGAATTGAATCAGTCCCTGAACGGTGAAGACGAAGAGCAGGCTTACGCGAAACACTGTTTTGTCCAGCTTTATGGAGCCGGTGCCGAGTCGTGGGAGATCAGGCTGAACCGGGACGATACAGGTACACGGCAATTGGCCAGTGCGCTGGACGCAGTTTTCCTGCAGAACCTGCGTGCCGCATTTGCGCGCGCGGGCATCAATCTCAAGTCCGTACAGCCCTGTCTGATGGCGGCCTTCAACAATAGTCGTTCCGAACTGCAGAATCAGAATGCCTGGTTTGTATTGTTCGAAAACGAAAGTCTGTGTGTGGGACTGGTCAAACAGGGAAGTCTGAACAGTGTAAGAACCATAAACGTGGATCACGACTGGCTTGAGCAACTGACCGAGATATTGGACAGGGAATCCTATTTGTCCGATTGCGATGTCGCCTCCGACAAAATATTCCTGTGGGCGCCCGAGTTTGTGAAGACGGACATGCCCCAAAGTGCCCGCTGGAAATTCCAGAAGGTGAAACCCGAGATTCGGGCCAGCTTCGCACCCGATTTCGAAGAGCGATTCGCGCTTGCCTTGTGTAATTGAAAATATATGGCTGAACTGAATCTTGACTATCAATCCAACACTCCCTTTCCATGGGGCGGGACGGTATTGCTCGGAATAGCCGTGATCGCGATGGGTTTGAGCGGTGTTTACTACCAGCGATTAAGCGGGCAGGTGACCGTTCTGGAAGCCAAATTGGAGCGAACGAATAGCCGGGCGGCGCCGCGGGATTCGTCTGCGCGAGGTGGCGTTGAGTTGGCAGAGGAAGTCAAAAATGCAAACGATGCGTTGCGCCACCTTGGCGTGCCCTGGGAGTCCTTGTTTCATGCAGTGGAGTCTTCCGGAAACCAGAACATCACCCTGCTGGCGATTGAACCAGATGTCGAGAAACAGCAAGTGAAAATCAGCGGCGAAGCCAAGAGCTTCAACGTGCTCATGAATTACATGACGCACCTGCAGGGACAGGCGGTCTTTGGCTCGGTGTACCTGCAAAATCATGATGTCCAGCAGGAAGATCCGGAAAAACCTGTACGTTTTTCGCTTATTGCAACATGGCAGGACAAATCATGATGCCCGGTTCGAATATGCTTAAAACGTTTCTTGCGCATTTATCGCCAGAGCGAGGAGCATCGCCGCTGAGTCCATCTGTCCAAGAGCAGCTGCGCCGGATTTCGCGCCAATGGTTACCCATGTTGGGCTGGCCCGGTATTGTCGCAATCAGTCTGTTTGCGATGTGTATTCCCTTGTATTTTTCGACAATCGGTCCGCTGCAGGAACGTTTGAGTATGTTGCAACGCGCTGATAGTGCGCAGCTGGCACAAGCCAATACGGGCAGTTCGTACCGGGTGACTGATCCCAGAGACGAGCTGGAAGAGTTCTATAAACACTTCCCTTCCGAGAAGAATTCTCCGCACTGGCTGGGAAAAATGGTGGAGATCGCTTCCAAAAATGGAATGAGCCTGAACCATGGGGAATACAGTGTAAGCCAGGACAAGGTTGGACGGCTGGTTCGTTTCAGGATCACCCTGCCGGTTCAGGCAAAATATACGCAAATACGGAAATTCCTGAGTGCCCTGAATTCCGAAATTCCGAACATGGCTCTGGAAAACGTCCAGTTCCAGCGCAAGGATGTTCTGGATACAAGCGTTCAGGTCAAAATAAAGTTGCAGCTGTACATGGTGCAGGAATCATGAAACTGGGACGACTGCAATGGGGGGGCATAGTGATCGCGACATTGCTCCTTGTCGTGATGGCACCATCCGACAATGAACAAAGCAACAAGTTAAAGGGGCGATCGGTAGATCAGCGTTCAGGCGACACATCGGGCTCGGGAAAATCGCGGACGCATGAAGTCGGGCATGTGGAGCTGGCTAGACTGGCCAAGCTGGAGGCGCAGCACAAAGATCCCAACAAGGTGGGTGATGCTTTCAATACGTCATCATGGGATGAACCTGCAAAAACGTCGCGGCTTGTTATTCCAAGTCTACCGGTAGTGCAAGCTGCATCTGCAGTTGTGGTGCCGATGGCGCCGCCCATGCCTTTTACTTATATCGGGCGCTACGGCGACACAGCTTCACGCACAGTCGTCCTTGCCAAAGGTGATCGGGTTTACACGGTTGCGGTTGGCGAGGTGATTGAAAATACCTACCGGGTGGAAAAGTTTACTTTAGGCACGGTCAATCTGACTTACCTGCCGTTGAATATTGAACAGCATCTGCCAACTGGCGAAGCATTGTAATTATAAAAATATTGGAAATAACTGAACGCTAATGTTTCAGGCTGAGGATAAAACAAAATGTTGACATTGATATCGGAATGCAGACCCCGTTCAGCGATTATATTTTTGGCTGCCGTGCTGCTGGCTGGTTGTGCTACTCAAGCAATGCATAACAAGGGGATGGAGCAAATTCAGGAAGGGCAGATGGAAGAGGGGCTCGCCAAACTGGAGTCGGCAAGCGCAGCTGAATCAGATAATTTGTCATATCGTTCCGATTTTTTGCGCGCGAAATCGCAGGTAACCAACCGGCTATTGACCAATGCTACTGAAGAACTGGCGCTGGGTCATTATGATGCAGCTCAGGCAATTTACGAACGCATTTTGAAAATCGATAAATACAATAGAAATGCGAGTCTGGCCATTGAGGCCTTGACGATGAACAAACGGCACGATGTGATCATCGGTGATGCGAAACAATTGCTGGAAAAGGAGGAATTCGATGCGGCACGCACGGTTCTCAGGCCAGTACTTCTCGAGAACGCAAAGAATAGTCAGGCCGTGACTTTGTTGCGCCAGATCGACGAGCGGCAACACAAGGTGCAGATGGCCGAGCCGTCTCTCATGAGAAAGTTCAAGAAACCGGTCAGTCTGCAGTTTCGCGATGCGAACGTCAAAATGGTATTTGAGGCGCTTTCCCGTTTAACCGGAATCAATGTATTGCTGGATAAGGACGTTCGTCCCGACATCAAGACATCCATATTCGTAAAAGACGTTTCGGTCGAAGATGCAGTTGATTTGATACTCATGCAAAGTCAGTTGGAGAAGAAGATTCTCAGCGACAACACATTGTATATCTACCCGAATACACCGGCCAAGGCCAAAGATTTTCAGGATCTCAAGATTCGCAGCTTTCACCTCACCAATGCCGATCCCAAGGTGATGATGACGATAATCAAGACGCTGCTTAAAACCAAAGATATCGTCATTAATGAGAAAACCAATTCCATCGTGATTCGGGATACTCCCGATGCGATTCGATTGGCCGAAAAGCTGGTTGCAGACCAGGATGTCGCGGATCCGGAAGTAATGCTGGAGGTAGAGGTGCTGGAAATCGACCGGAGCCGCTTGACCGATTTGGGTGTGAAATATCCGAACCAGCTTTCGTTGTCGCCCTTGCCGAGCCTGGTCAATGCGGCAGGAGCAACAGGACTGGGGGCGACAACTACGACTCAACTCACTCTCGATAATATGAGAGGGATCAACGGATCGAACATCTCGGTTAGCCCAATACCAAGTATCACCTTGAATGCGATGTTGCAGGACAGCGACACCAACATTCTTTCCAGCCCGCGCCTGCGTGTGAAGAACCGTGAGAAGGCCAAGATCATGATCGGTGACCGCGTGCCGATCATCACCAATTCGCTAACGCCGACAACAACGGGACCGGGAGTCGTAACCGGTACAGTTACCTACCAGGATGTTGGTCTGAAATTCGATGTTGAACCGGACATTCACCAGGATAATGAAGTGACTATCAAGCTCGGCCTTGAGGTCAGTTCGCTCGGCAATGCTGTAACCAACAGTGCTACCGGGTCGGTTGTGTATACAGTGCAGACCCGAAATACCACGACTTCCCTGCGTCTGCGCGATGGCGAAACGCAGATACTTGCCGGCTTGGTTGAAGACAAGGATACAAGTACGGTTGATAAGGTTCCTGCGTTGGGACAGATTCCGCTCCTTGGGCATCTGTTCTCGAGCGACCTCAAGAATAAGTCGAAAAAAGAAATCATCCTTTCCATTACTCCTCATCTTGTCGGTAACTCAAAACTTGCGGACTCAAGGGAAACCGAATACTGGTCCGGTACCGAATCTGCTTTGCACAGCAACCAGCTGACTTTGAAACAGCTCGGCTCGGTTACCTTGAGCACGCCCTCGACAGCACCTGGTGCAATACCTGCGCCCTATTTACCCCCAGCCCCTGTGGTACCGGCGGCCCATACAGCTCCGGCGACAGCCGTGGCACCGGCAGCCAGCGCGGTTCCGGCAGTTGGTCCCGTTTCGGCGGCCAGTGTCGCGCCTGCATTGAATGCAGCCAGGAATGCCGAACCTGCGGCGGCTACCGGGGCGCTTTCATGGCAGGGGCCCAATCACGCCAAGGTGGGTGAAAAAATTACCTTGGCGTTGAATTCACAGTCCTCTCAAGGCATGAAAACTGTCGGACTTCAAATTGGATTCGATCCGGAAGTATTGAAAGTGATAGACGTGAATGAAGGGGATTCCTTGAAGCGCGGAACTGCCCAATCGAGCATGAGTAAGCATATCGATCAGGCCGGTGGCGCTATTACGGTTGATCTGGCAGGTTCAGGATCGAGTAGCGCAGGCAGCGTCGTCACACTGACATTCGAAGTGCTTGCAGCGGCACAAGGAACCACAGTTTCAGTCGATGCGGTTTCGGCAACCGATGCCAATGGCGGCGGGCTTTCCGTGACCGCACCTGAGCCGCAAGTGATTACGCTGACGCAATGAGTCTGCTGAAGCAAAATGGTTTTACGTTGATCGAACTAATCGTGACCGTCGCGATCATCGGCGTACTGGCGTCCGTTACTTTACCGCTGGCAGAATTGTCAGTTCAACATAACAAGGAGAAGCAACTGCAACTGGCGCTGAGACAGATTCGCGAAGGTATTGATGCGTATAAACAGGCATATGACGATGGCTCCATCGTACATTCGTTGGATAAATCGGGCTACCCGGAATCGCTGCAGGTGCTGGTTGATGGGATATCCGACGTCAGAAGTCCTACTCATAGGCAGATCTATTTCCTCAGGCGGATTCCCCGCGATCCGTTCTCGACTGATGTCGGCAAGTCAGATGAAGAGACATGGGGGAAACGCAGTTACCAAAGCAGTGCCGATGATCCGCAGGAAGGCAGCGATGTATTCGATGTGTATTCGCTGGATCAAGGTACAGGCCTGAATGGTATCCCATACAAGAAATGGTAATCGGGCGTTATGAATAAGAATTACAAAAACGGATTCACGCTGATCGAGTTGTTGGTGGTCATGGCGATCATCGGTACTTTGCTGACCATTGCGGTGCCGCGTTATCTGCATAGCGTGGACCGATCGAAGGAAGCGGTCCTGCGCCAAAATCTGTCTCTGACGAGAGAAGCGCTCGACAAATATTTTGGCGACAACGGCAAGTATCCGGACAGCCTGGATGACCTTGTCAGCAAGAAATACTTGCGCAACCTGCCCTACGATCCGTTTACGGAGAGCAATACCAGCTGGCAGATTATTGCTCCTCAAGACTCTGATAAGGGCGCAGTTTATGACATCAAGAGCGGGGCGCAGGGCAAGGCACTGGATGAAACAGACTACAGGGACTGGTGATGAAGGACTTGCCTGGCCGTATTTATTTCAGAAGTCCATTTTCCTTCTTTTCACCAGCGGGAAGCGGAGGATTTACGCTGATCGGGCTGCTGATGATAATTGCGTTGATGGGAATAGCGTTATTGGCTGTAGGTGAGGTCTGGCACGTTGCGCAGAAGCGCGAAAAAGAGCAGGCATTGTTATTTGTCGGCAACCAGTTCCGGCAAGCTATCGCGTTGTATTACGCGCACACGCCGGTTGCCAACAAGCAACAGCCCTATCCACCGCAACTGGAAGATTTGCTGAAAGACCCGAGGTATCCATCAACCCAAAGATACTTGCGCAAGATTTATATCGACCCCATGACCGGCCTTTCAGAATGGGGCGTATTGAGATTGCCGAATGGAGGAATTTACGGGGTCTACAGCCTTTCGGACGAATCCCCCATCAAGCACAGCAATTTCAGGCCGAGTGAAATCGGATTTGAAGGCAAGGATAAATATTCTGATTGGAAATTTGTTTACCAGAGACCGCAGATTCCTAAATGAATGATCTGGAATCAGGCGCAATAACCATGACTCTGCCGATGTTAATGAGTTGCACTATTAAGGTTAAGCGGGTTGCGGGAGAATTAAACACGTACATTCAGCATGGGGCTGGGACGATATGTTAATATTTTCACATACAGGCTCATACATACAGACAACAAAGAGCCTTTCTAATAAATATAACTAGATTGCAAGGGGAGATCAAAACATGATTCTGCGAATTTTTTTGATCGTTTTAGAGGTTCTCTTCATCACTGTACTGGACTATTTCATGGCATCGAGTTATTACTCGCTTGACGTCCTGTACTGTTTGCCGGTAATTCAAACAGCTCGCCTGAGTGCTTTGCAAAAACAGCGCAATAACGATTCACACACTATGACCATAGTTGCAGTCTTTTGTGCGCTTGCCTGGAGTCTGGCCGAAGCGGCTGTCACCTGGCCAAACTTTCCCATTAGTGCCTTTTTAATGAATGTTGTAACACGCAGCGTCACATTCACAATCATTGGGCGCGTCATAACGAAAATAAGGAAAGACAAGCAATATTCCAGAAAAGACTGGCTGACTGGATTGCCTGATCGCACGGAATTCATCAAATGGTTTGAGATCAAGCAGGCTAAAAGCGAGCGGTCCGGTCTCCCATACTCCTTGGTGATAATCAATATCGATAGTTTCAGGGCGTTCAACGACAAGCATGGATATCAGGTCGGTGATCAGGCGCTGATGCTATTGGCAAATACCCTGCTTGAGAACTCCAGGGGGGAAGATACAGCGTGTCGCTTGGGCAGCGATGAATTTCTGTTATTGCTGTCAGAGACCGATGACGAAACATGCGAATTTCTGGCCGGCAGGATAGTGAGCGCATCAAGGAGCAGTTTCCAGAAGAATGGCTGGGACTTGTCGTTATCCTATGGTAAAGCTACCGAAATTGGCAGCAGCAGATCTGTTGATGAACTTCTGCGAGCTGCATCAGAATCCATGTATCAGGGGAAAAAAGCCGCCAAGCAGAATGCAGCGAATCAGGTCTGGAATCATGCGGCGACGCTAAGTGCATGACGTTGGATGTTTAGCAGTCATTTTTGATCGAATTACACTTTTTGCTTGGTCAATATTCGCGTTTACTGTATCTGGTACGTTGGACAAAGTTGGTGTGTTGTGTCCCGGACATTGAGAATGTACTCATGAACAATAAAATTCGAAATGTTTATCGGGAGAACGTAGAGTCTTTCGATTTGTTAATTCAGGTCTGGATAAGATTCATCATCGCGTTTTCAAGCCTGCTTGTGTACTTTGTCGACCCGGTGGACTCGGGATACCCAAGCGAAATAACGCACGTTCTGCTTATCTCGTATTGCCTTTATAGCGCGTGTTTTGTGTTCTTCCATGATATGGATACTTTCCTTGAATTGGCTTCAGGGAGGGTAATTCACTGGTTTGATGTGGCCTTCTTCTCAGGGCTGGTTGCCCTGACAGGAGGAGCTGACAGTCTCTTTTTCCTGTTCTTGTTCTTTCCGATCATCGTGTCTTCATTTTCCATGGGATTCAAAGAGGGGCAGCGCGTATGTCTTGCGGCAGTCACTTTGTTTACTTTGGCTGGATTGATCTTCATTCCTCCCGGCAAGAGCTACGATTTGGCTGAGGCAATCATGCGACCGATTTGTCTGATCGTTTTCGGTTACATGATCGCCTATTGGGGAGAGGGCAGGATTGTACTGAAGCGGAGATTGGGGTTGCTCCAGGAGATCGGTACCAACTGGAATCCACGTTTTGGTGTGAACCATGCAATGATGATGAGCCTCATGAGGTTGGCCGAGTTCTTCAGAGGAAATCGGTGCATCGTTGTCATTGAACGGACGGACAATCTGCCCAGATACGTCATGTACACTTCCGACCGGCGCAAATCGCGCGCATCAGAAGAGCCAAAGGAAATCGCCGATACAACAGCGAAAGAACTTCTGGTGTTTCCAAGAATGCTGGCGTTGTCTTATGAGAATTCTTCGTATGGCTACAGAAATTTCAACAGACACTATGCTTATGATATTGAGACTTCCGAGTCCAGCAATCGATTCATAAATGTGTGCGAGACGCTTTCCAGTCTTTTCGATGATGAATCGTTTATTTCCGTTCCCTACAGGCAGCAAGGGATTGAATCCGGGAGACTGTTTCTGATCGGGGCCACCAGGGAGTTTACGCGCTCGGATATCGCTTTTGTTCACCAGGTGGCGGACGTAATTTCTACTGTTATCGAAAACATGCAATTGATCGAGAATCTTGTCGAGGAAGCTGAGAGGCAGGAACGGCATAGAATCTCTCTGGATGTGCATGACACAACTATTCAACCTTATATTGGATTGACTTTGGCGCTGGATGCACTATCTCGGGAGTTCAATACAGATAAGTTGCTGACCTCGAGAATCGACGAAATCATCAATATGGCTAATCTGACTATCCATGATTTGCGCAGCTACAAGGATACGCTGCGGGAAAAATCGCTTATGCGGGGGGATTTCCTCATTTCTGCCGTTAAGAGCCAGGCAGAGCGGTTGCTGCAGTTCTATGGCATTCGCGTGGAAGTCAGTGGGACGGTTGAATCAAACCTGTCAGGCCAAATTGCGGAAGCGTGTTTCCAGATTGTCAAAGAGGGATTAAGCAATATTCTCAGGCATACCAACTCGAAAGAAGCCTTTGTTTCTTTCAATAGTTCTGAACGTCTCCTGTCTTTGAAGATGGGGAACAAAACGGATGAAACTGACATGGTTCTGAAGCCCTTTAAACCCAAATCAATATGTGAACGCGTAATCTCTTTAAACGGGAAAACAGACATAGCAATTGATATCGAGGGATGTACCGTTATTAGTGTAACTTTGCCACTTGCCCTGGATTGATTATGAATACGCCGACTGATAAGACAATTCGTGTTGTGCTCATTGATGATCACCGTAGCGTGTTATGGGGGCTGGAGAAACTTATTGACAGCCAGCAGCCCAGAATGCAAGTGATAGGAAAATTCACGAGTTTTGCCGAGGCATCAGTTGAATTGGGAAGGTTGCAGCCGGATATCATATTGCTCGATCTCGATCTCGGGGCCGAGCATGGTATCGATGCAATACCGAGATTGATTCCGATCACTACGGCAAAGATACTGATTCTGACTGGGTCGCGGGACACAGAGATGCATGATAAAGCAATAATTGCTGGTGCCAAGGGGATACTCGAAAAGGAGAATTCTGCCGAGACTATACTGACTGCGATCCAGCACGTTCATGAAGGTCAGTTATGGATGGATCAGGCAAGGATGGGCAGAATCATTCAAGAGCTTTCCAGAAAGAAATCAGACGAAGAAAAGAACCCGGAAAGAAAAAAAATTGATTCGCTTACCCAGCGCGAGCGCAAAATCGTTCTTGCAGTGACCTCTCGAGCGGGCGCAACAGGAGGAGATGTTGCCAAAGTCCTGCATATAAGCGAAAGCACGCTGCGGAACCATCTCAGTTCCATATATACCAAACTCGAACTTACTAACCGGCTCGAATTATGGGACTACGCATATAAGAACGGATTGAATAAAGAGCGAGGTGAACACTGAAATTTGTTCTGGATTGACAGTGTATATTGCGTCGACTTCATCGTGCCGGCCTCTTAATTCGAAGCGAACTTCTCACACATTGTTTGGCTTAAAGCTTCTTTTGTGTGGTTCTTGCCCGATTTCCTGATGGGCGTTTTTCAAAATGAATTTCCGATTGGGGGCAGAGACGGTAGCCCCTGTGATAATATGCAGCGCATAAAATTTGTCGTATTCAGAAGGCAAATTCCCAGGGAAAATGGGATGCCAATCGGAACTCTTCCTCAGGCAATCAGGTTCGCACTTTTAGTGAATAACATATAAACCTGTATAATGATATGGTTATTCATTGGCTTGGTGTCCAGAAGAGCCCCGTTTACCTTGGGGCGACTACGGCAAACGTTGCATCGGATTTCATCGAGTTCTGGCACTAAGGAGCTTTGCTTGTTACAGGCACAAAACAAAAATGGCCCGCTTACGCGAGCCATCTTGTTGAATTGTGGTGCCCAGAAGAGGACTCGAACCTCCACAGTGTTGCCACCGCTAGGACCTGAACCTAGTGCGTCTACCAATTCCGCCATCTGGGCATTGCTTCGAGGGTGCGCACTTTAATTGCTATAGGATTTTGTGTCAATGACGAAAAAGAAAAAAAGTATCCGCGAACTGGACCCGTTTCTGGAACGCGAGCGTGAAACATACGAACACCCCCTGCCGAGCCGGGAATTTATCCTGCAAATGCTGGCGG
>CAYOJU010000023.1:0-30668 GCA_964404355.1 uncultured Sideroxydans sp.
GTTGCTGGCCGATGCTGTCTTCGCTGGCGACACGGCTCACCACCATGCCGGCCGCAGTAGAAATCACCAACGCCGGGATCTGCGCCACCAGACCGTCGCCGATGGTCAGCAGCGTGTAGGTCTTGGCTGCCGTGGCCAGATCCAGATCGTGTTGCATCACGCCGATGACCAGACCTCCGATGATGTTGATCAACATGATGATGATGCCGGCGACGGCGTCGCCGCGTACGAACTTGGAGGCACCATCCATCGCGCCGTAGAAATCGGCTTCCTGCGCAATCTCGGCACGGCGTTTGCGCGCCACGTCTTCTCCGATCAAACCGGCATTCAGGTCGGCATCAATGGCCATCTGCTTGCCCGGCATTGCGTCCAACGTGAACCGTGCCCCCACTTCGGCAATACGCCCGGCACCCTTGGTGATGACCACGAAGTTGATCACTACCAAGATCACGAACACCACAATGCCCACGGCATAGTTGCCGCCAACCAGGAAGTGGCCGAACGATTCGATCACCTTGCCCGCCGCATCCGGGCCGGTATGGCCGTACAGCAACACCACGCGTGTGGAAGCCACATTGAGCGACAAACGCAACAAGGTCGTGATCAACAACACGGTGGGGAATACGGCAAAATCGAGCGGTTTGGTGGTGTTCATGGATACCAGCAGCACCATGATGGCCATCGCGATGTTGAAGGTAAACAGGATATCGAGCAGGAACGGCGGCAGCGGCAGCACCATCATCGCCAGGATCATCACGATCAGTACCGGACCCGCCAGGCCGCGCACGCCACCGCGCAACATTGCATTCTTCAGCATTTCAAACATGTTCATACGCACCTCTTGAGCTCATTCCCGAGGTCTGCAAGGACCTCTTCTCTTGTGCGTATTATCTGAAACGGCGGTCAAATCGATGAGGTGAATAGAGGGGGATTTAGGCGGCAATTCAGGACTGTCGGAAAACCGCCTACAGCGCAACGATCAACTTGCTTCAGCGCTACCCGGATCGAGCTCTTTTGGAACCGGCAATTCATGCGGTTCCTGCGGATACTGGCCACCCACCTGCTTGTAGCGGCGCAGTTGGTAGACGTAGGCCAGCACCTCGGCAACGGCGGTATACAACGCTTCCGGGATCGCCTGACCGAGGTCGCAATGCTTATGCAACGCACGCGCCAAAGGCGGCGCTTCGAGGATAGGCACGTTGTGCTCCTTGGCGATCTCCTTGATCTTTGCCGCCATCAGATGCGAACCTTTTGCCACCACCACAGGCGCACGCATCTTGTTGTCACTGTATTTGAGCGCCACGGAATAGTGCGTCGGGTTGGTCACCACCACATCGGCAGTCGGGATCTCCGCCATCATGCGGCGCCGCGCCATTTCGCGCTGCATGCTGCGGATACGAGCCTTGACCTGCGGATCGCCCTCGGTTTCCTTGGCTTCCTGGCGCACTTCTTCCTTGGTCATTTTCAGTTTCTTGTTGTGCTCCCACAACTGGAATGGCACATCCACTGCAGCGATGAGCAGCATGCCGCCCATAATGGCGGCAAAACTGCCCCACACCAGTCCGCCCAGATGCGGAATCGCCAGCGCAAGGGGTTCGCTTACCAGTTGCAGCACGGGTTGCTTGTTATGCCAGATGACCCAGGCACCGATGCCGCCCACCACAACCGATTTGGCAATGGCTTTCGCCAGTTCCATCAGGCTGTTGACGGAGAACATGCGGCCGATACCGTTCAACGGATTAAGCTTTTCAAAATTGGGTTGTAGCGGCTTGAGCGAGAACAGCCAGCCGTTCAGCAGTAAAGGCGAGAACATGGCGACAATCAGTAATAATCCCAACAGTGGCAAAAAGGCCAGCAGCGTCGCCTCGCTCAGTTCATGCAAACGCGGCACCAGCAATTCGGAATGGAACGCGAGGCCTGTATCCAGCGTGAGCGCTTCGCGAACCACTGTGATGAGCTGATGCGCCAGTGCGGAACCCATCATCCAGATGCCGGCACCCCCCGCCATGACTACGGCAAACGTGGAAAGCTCGCGCGAGCGAGCAACCTGCCCCTCCTCGCGCGCCTGGTCCAGGCGCCGTTGCGAGGGCGATTCCGTTTTTTCCAAATCACTGTCTTGATCGGCCATGACTGAGTCCTGTGTACATGGCGATTATCGGCAATACCGGGAAATCCAATTCGCCGAACAGGGGTGAAATCCGGGCTTATCTGGGAGCGTAGGCGCTCAAAACAACCGCGCCGACTCAAAGGTCGGCGCGAATAATCCCCGTGCGCGATTACACATCAACTGCGC
This sequence comes from uncultured Sideroxydans sp., assembly GCA_964404355.1. Lineage (GTDB taxonomy): Bacteria > Pseudomonadota > Gammaproteobacteria > Burkholderiales > Gallionellaceae > Sideroxyarcus. The sequence goes on from CAYOJU010000023.1 coordinate 2,294, forward strand.
ACCGCAATTGCTTTGTCCAACTTGTCGAGGATGCCGACCAGATTCATCGAGCACGCCTCCATCTTCTCGCACAATTCCGCAGCTTTGGCCTTGTCGCCCGCATTAAAAGCTTTGACCGCCTGTTTGCCGAGTTCATGCACCTGGGCATGCGGCGCATCAATCTCGCGGAATTCAGCAAATTGGCCGCAGCTTTGTTGCCCTTGGCCCTGATACCACTTGCCAAAAGCGCAGGTGAGATGGGTCGCCAGCGCATCCGGATCGAGCTTGAGCGTACCATTCATGTGCGCCTTGATCCGGCCGATAAAGATCATGTGCGCACTCTTGGCCTTGTTGATCGAGAGACTGGCATCTTCATGTATCTTGAATTTGCCGATTCCCGCCATCAACTCTTCTGCAATCGCATTCATCTCATTGGCAGCGGCAGCCGAAGTTTCGGATTCACGGCTGGTCACATGGATCGTTTCCTTGATGGTTTCGATGTTTTCCGAGATCGAAGCGGTCGACACAGTCTGCTCCTCCGCTGCCGCCGCGATTTGGCTGACCTGTGTCGCCACTGCATTGATCTGTTCCAATATATCGCGCAATGCCTCGCCGGAACGCGCCGCCTCCGACGTTCCTGCCTGTACCTGGACCATGCCCTTTTCCATGGCACTGACCGCTGAACCGGTTTCGCTCTGGATCGTGGAGATCATTTCGGAAATTTCGTGTGTCGCGCTGCTGGTACGCTCCGCCAGCTTACGCACCTCGTCCGCCACCACCGCAAACCCGCGTCCCTGTTCGCCCGCACGCGCAGCCTCAATGGCCGCATTCAACGCCAGCAAATTGGTCTGTTCGGCAATTTCCTTGATGGAGCTGATGATGGTGCCAATCTGGGTGCTGCGTTCGCCGAGGCTGGCGACTGTGCGCGAAGATTCCTGCACGGTTTCGGCGATCTCGCGCATGACCTTGATCGCATTTTCGACCACTTGCGCTCCGCTGGTCGCAGATTCCGAGGCGCGCGACGCGCCATCGGCAGCCACTTGGCAATTCTTCGCGATTTCTTCCGAGGTGGCGGCCATGGCTTTGCTTGCATCGGACACGCTCACGGCCTCCACGGCCACTTGCGCAGCCGTTTTATTGATCTGGTCGGCAACAATATGAATACGGTAAGTGGAAACGGAAACCTTGGCCGCCGTGCCGGTGACAGATTTGACTACTGTGCTGATGTTGTCGATCATGCTGTTGAACGAAGCACCGAGTCGCCCGACCTCGTTGTCACCCGTTTCCAGCGGCTCAATGGCCAGGTCGCCACCGGCCACGCCTTGCGTGCCATGCACCACGCGATTGATCGACTTCACGATACCGCTACCGATCAGGAACGCAGCTGCGGAGCCAATCGCAAGTGCAAGGATCGCAAACACCGAGGTAACGCCCATGGTGGAAGTCACCAGTTCATCCATCTCCTCTTGCTGGTCTTTTCTTGCCGCCTCGCATGCCTCCTGCGCCTTGCGCGCAGCAGCCACCATCTGTTTATCCATTTCGTCCAACTGCGATGCGGATGCGTTTCCGGACAGGAAAGCAGCGGCCATGCGCTTGAATGCCTCTTCATACACATTCAGGCTGGCAACGACATCGTCCATCAATTGCTTGTTGTCCTGCTCTTTGAAGCGCTCCTTGTCTGCCAGCGCCCGCGTCCTCGCTTCGGCAATCTGCTTGAGCACTTTATCGCGGTAGGAATCATCGTGACGAAGTAGAAGATTTTTTTCGTGGCGACGCGCTTCCAGGGTATTAATGACGATGCTTTGCATGTCAGCAGCTTTGGACGAACGATCAACAATCTTGTTCATACTGCTTAACCCCAGCAGCACCATCAATCCAAACAAGAAGAAGACAATGCCGAAACCGATCGTCAATTGCGTTCCGATTTTCATGTTTTTTATCATCGCGACTCCCCGTCAGTTTTTCTGATATTTATTTCCTTGCCCCGTGCAATGTCCTTAACAGCACATTGCTACTTGTTGTTATAGGGATATCGGAATGCAAGTCATTTTCTTTAGGGATCGCAGCTGAAATAACTGCCTTGCGAACCTTGCGTCCGCAAGAATCACGCTAGCAAAGAATTCCAGCCCGTGCCAGCACACGTTCCGCCATCTTCTGCAACGGCACAACTTCATTCACGGCACCCTGTGCAATCGCCTCGCGTGGCATACCGAACACTACACAACTCGCTTCGTCCTGAGCAAAGTTGTAAGCGCCTGCTTGCCTCATTTTCAGCATTGCCGTGGCACCGTCCTTGCCCATACCGGTAAGCATCACCCCGATGGCATCTGCCCCGAGACACTTGGCAGCAGAAAGAAACAGGACTTCGACCGAGGGACGATGGCGATTTACCGGCGGCTCCTGACTCAGCACGGTACGGTATTTCCCGGCAGCGCGTTCCAGCGACAAGTGTGAATGTCCGGGTGCCAGATAGGCACAACCGGCCACAATATCTTCATGCTGTTCCGCCTCTTTTACCCGTATCGTACACAGTTGATCCAGCCGCTCGGCAAAGGACTTGGTAAACAATTCCGGCATGTGCTGCGCAATGAGGATGGCAGGCGAGCGCTCCGGCATAGCGGACAGGAATACCTTGAGCGCTTCCGTGCCGCCGGTGGAGGAACCGACCACGATGATCTTTTCTCCCATCAGCCCCCCTTGCTGGCAAGTTCGTAAACAGTTTGACCGCGCAGCTTGAAGATCGCGGCAGCATGGTAGAAACTTTCCGAATGTCCTGCAAAAAGTAAACCGTTACTGCGCATCAGCGGTGCAAATTTTTGCAGAATGGAAAGTTGCGTGGCCTTGTCGAAATAGATCATTACATTGCGGCAGAAGATCGCATCCAGCGGTGCATGAATCGGCCATCCGGCATCCAGCAGGTTGATGCAGCGAAAATCGATCATGCGCTTCAACTCGGGTTTCACCAGCATGTAGCCGGACTGGTCGCCCGTATCTCGCTGAAAAAATCTCTCGACCTGATGCGCGGGCAATTTGTTTACGGCATCTGCCTTGTAGCGCCCTTCGCGCGCGGTTTGCAGCACTCTGGTATCCAGGTCGGAAGCAATGATGTGCACTGCATGCTCGTAACCACCCAATGCCTCCACTGCCGTCATCGCCATCGAGTAGGCTTCTTCGCCGGTAGAACAGGCAGAACACCACAGGGTCAGCGTCCGCCCCGGCTCCTGTTTGCGCAGGTGTTCGGCGAGAAGTGGAAAGTGGTGCGGTTCGCGAAAGAAAGAAGTGAGGTTGGTAGTGAGTGAATTGATGAACGACTCCCATTCCGCCTCATTGCCGCGCTGCAACAGATCCAGATATTCTGTAAAACTTTTCCTTCCGGTTGCACGCAAGCGCCGCGCCAGACGGCTGTACACCAGCTCCTGCTTGTGTTCACCCAGCGCAATACCTGCACGCTCGTAGATCAGCTTGCGGATGCGCTGAAAATCCTGGTCGGTGAATTGAAATTCGCGGGCGGGTTCATTACTCATGCAGGTATTTTATCTTGAAGAAACGCACAGCGTCGGCAACCGCTGACTTCATGGAAAGTTCAAGAATATGCATGATGCCCCCTGAACTGTGCAGTGGCGTTCATAGGCACCATCTTTATGGGTAGTGCCGAGTTTCTCAGGTACCGCTTACACCGCTCAGCAACTCCTTGATATCCAGAATCAACACAATGTCGCCTTCGCTGGACATGGTGACACCCGCCACACCCTTGGGACGGAAAGTATCCAGTGATTTGATTACCACATCCTCATGACCGACGAAGCCATCTGCGGTCAGGATGAAGCTGTTGTTGCCGAACTGCATGAGTACGCCGACTTCGGAATTTTCGCTGCTGCCCCAGCCGATCAGCTGTGTCAGCGGCAACACCGGCAGTACTTCGCCGCGCACTACCATGGTTGCTTTGCCCGATACTTTTTGCAGATCATTTTGGGTGACTGGCAATATTTCGCGCACCATGGACAACGGCACAGCGAACGATTGGTCGGCCAGTCGCAATACCAGCACCGGCAAAATTGCCAGCGTCAGCGGCAATGAGATGGAGAAGGTCGATCCGTGGCCCGCTTCGGAATGAATGTTGACCGTACCGTTAAGCTTCTGAATGTTGGTCTTCACCACATCCATGCCGACGCCACGGCCGGAAACGGCAGAGATTTCGTTCTTGGTGGTAAACCCGGGCAACAGGATCAATTCCAGGCAGCGCGCTTCGTCCAGGGTATTCGCCATCTCGGGCGTGATGAGCCCTTTCTCGACTGCCTTGTTGCGGATCACCTCCGGGCTCATGCCCTTGCCGTCATCGGTGATGGTGATGAGAATGTGGTCGCCTTCCTGGCGGGCTGACAGTTCGACAAAGCTCTTTTCCGGCTTTCCGGCAGCAATGCGCTCTTCCACTGTTTCCACGCCGTGATCCACCGCATTACGCACCAGGTGCACCAGCGGATCGTTCAAATCCTCGATCATGGTCTTGTCCATTTCGGTCTCTTCGCCAATCAGCACCAGTTCCACATCTTTGCCAAGAGAGCGCGCCAGATCGCGCGCCAGACGAGGGTATTTCTTGAACAGTCGACCAATGGGTTGCATACGCGTCTTCATTACGGCGTTCTGCAAATTCACCACCAGCATGTCGAGCTGGCTGACGGACTGGTCCAGTTCGCGCAAGGTGTCGGCATCGTGGTGACCCTGCAGAATGTCTGAACGCAGATGGGTGAGGCGATTCTTGGTCAGGCCGATCTCACCGGACAGGTTGAGCACCTGGTCCAGCCGATCTGTATCGACACGGATGGTTGTTTCTTTCGCTTCGGTGGCGGGTACATCGCCCGCCCGGCGTCCCACAGTCGCTCCCGGCACATCGGTGGAACGACGACCGAACGCTTTTTTGGTGGACTCTTCTTCGTTGATTGCCTCGGCAATCTTTTTTTCATCGCGTGACGCGCCGACTTCCTTGACGATGTCGGTACCGCCGGTAATCGCGTTGTACAGCGCGTTCCAGTCCACGTTATCTGCGCCTGCCGGAGCAGGGGGCTGCGCGGATGCCGCACTTGCCGGTGCGGGTTTGGGTTCGGCCTTGGCGAGAGCCGCCACAGCCTTGCCGCTCAACACATCCTTCAACGCCTGGATCACATCCGCAGGTGCTGCCGCGGGTTGCTGGCTTTGCTGCAAAGCACCGAACATCTTGCGCACTTCGGCGGTGGCCGCAAAAATTACGTCCATCAAATCGGCCGTCAGTTTGAGTTCGTTGTTGCGCAATTTGTCGAACAGGTTTTCAGTCAGGTGGCACAGCGTCACCAGTTCCGCCGCATTGAGGAAACCCGCGCCCCCCTTGATGGTATGAAAACCGCGGAATACCTCATTGAGCAGCGCGGCATTGTCCGGATTCTTTTCCAGTTCCATCAGCTTGCTGTCTACATCGGACAGCATATCGCCTGCTTCCATCAGGAAGTCCTGCAGCAACTCTTCCATTCCAACGAAATCGTTCATGATTTACTCCAGTCGTTAGTCGCTAGTCGTAAGTCATTAGTTAAAGCCGCGTAGCGCCAACACCAACTAGCGACTAATAACTAACGACTAACGACTGCTTTCAAAACCCTAAACTTTCGAGCAGGTAGCCATTCCGACACGGTGCGGCAAAGCCGTCTGGTGCGGGAGGAGTGGCCGATCTGCTATCGCAGAACTTCATTTCAGAAACCCAAACTCTCGAGCAGGTAGCCATTCCGATACGGTGCGGCGTAGCCGTCCGGTGCGGGAGGAATGGCCGATCTGCGGTCGCCAAACTTCATTTCAGAAACCCAAGCTTTCGAGCAGATCGTCCACCTGATCCTGACTCGTCACAACATCCGTGCGGCCCTTCGCGTTAATCACCGGACCGTTCAATAAACTGGAGTTGATCTCGGCCTTCACCGAGGCGGGTGCGTTCTCCAACAGCAGTGCCAGCAATTGCTGCTCCATGCTCTGCGTCAATTCGATGATTTTCTTGATGACTTGTCCGGTCAGATCCTGAAAATCCTGCGCCATCATGATCTCGGTCAGCTGAGCATTGGTCGACCTGGTTTGTTTTGGCAGTTCATGCAGGTAGGCGTGTGTCTGCGTGACCAGATCCTTGAATTGCGGCACATCGAGTTTTTTCTCGAACAGCAAGTCCCATTTTCTGGCCAGTTGCTGCGCTTCGCTGCCCATCTTTTCGACAACGGGCTGCGCCGCCTCGGTCGCATTCAACACGCGTTCGGCAGCCTGCTGTGTCAGCGTTGCCACGTAATTCAGGCGATCACGCGCATCGGGGATGGTTGCCGCCGCTTTTTCAATTTCCTTGTTCAAACCCAGTTCGCGCAGAGTGTCGTGCAGGTTGCGTGCCATGTGCCCGATGCGGTTGATGACCTGGGCCTGGTCGCTGCCTCCTGACGCCACCGGCGTTTTAACCGCGGCCAATGCTGCCGGTTTGCCTTCTTGCGCGTTCGCCGCAATGATGCTGTCGAACAGCGCTTCGAGATCGTCTGAATCCTGTGTTGCAGTGTTGGTAGCCATGGCCTGTCTCACTTATTGAGTTGCGGGAATGTCGCAAATATTTTCTTCAGCTTCTCGTCCAGAGTCGCAGCGGTGAACGGTTTCACCACGTAGCCGGAAGCGCCAGTTTGTGCCGCCAGGATGATGTTTTCCTTTTTGGCTTCCGCCGTCACCATCAGTACCGGCAGGTGTTTCAGATTGGCATCGGCGCGTATCTCGCGCAGCATATCAATGCCGGACATATTGGGCATATTCCAGTCCGACACGACAAAATCGAACTGTTCGCTGCGCAGTTTGTTCAAGGCGTCCACGCCATCCTCGGCTTCCTGTACGTTGGCGAACCCGAGTTCTTTCAGGAGATTCCGCACGATGCGCCGCATCGTGGAGAAATCGTCCACCACCAGGAATTTCGTATTTTCAATGCCCATCTCAATCTCCTAAAATCAGCTACTAGTCGTTAGTGGCTAGTCACTAGTTGATGGTGTCGCCGTTTGGCTTTAACTAACAACTAACGTCTAACGACTGCTTTCAACTTTTAAGTCAGCAGCGGTCGTAGCGTAGACGACAACATCACTGAATCAAACTTTGGTACATAGGCATCCACACCGACCCGCTTGCCCATGGCTCGGTTCGCATCCGACGACAACGACGAATGCATCACCACCGGGATCTTGTCAAAACGATTATCTCCCTTGATGTGCTGGGTCAGCACATAACCGTCCATCTCCGGCATCTCCGCATCAGTCAGGATGACCTGGATCTGGTCGTGCAGGTTAAGGCCCGCGCTCTGTGCCGTATCCGCCATGGCTTTCAGCCTGTCCCAAGCCTCGCGGCCGTTGTTCGACTGAACGTGTTTGACACCCATCTTGTCCAGCACTTCGACAATTTTGCGGCGTGCCACCAGCGAATCGTCGGCGAAGAATACGCACAGCTCATGTTCAGACTCGACTCTTTCAACATTTCCAACCACCGCTTCGCCGAACGCATCCGCCAGTATCTGCTCAACGTCCAGTATGGAAACCAGCGTCCCGTCTTCCAGTTCGGTGATGGCAGTGATCAGCGCCCCTTTGTCGGAAAGCATACCCTCGGTGGGATGAACCTTGTCCCAGTCCACGCGGATAATGCGATCTACCCCTTCAACCAGAAATCCCAGAATATGGCGGTTGAATTCGGCGACCAGCATGGTCTCGTGCTTCTTTCCGGGATTCATGCCCATGAAGTTGGCCAGATTCAGTACCGGCATGACATGGCCGCGCAGGCTCACGATACCGTCCACTCCGCCCGGCATGTTGGGTGTGCGCGTAATCTTGCCGATCTGGCACACTTCCTTGACCTTGAATACGTTGATACCGAACCTCTCATTGCTGCCCAGGCTGAACAGCAATATCTCCATTTTGTTGGTTCCCGCCAGATTGGTGCGGGCATCGATCTGATCCAGCATCCCGTCTGGCCCGGTACTCAACATGTCTTCTGCGTATGTCATGTTCCCCTCCAATCAAGCCAACAAACGGGTCAACGTCTGCGCCAGTTTCTGCGGTTCGAACTTGGGTACGTATTCATCTACACCCACTGTTTTGCCAAGCTGCTGGTTGGACGCGCTGGACAAGGATGAGTGCATTAACACCGGAATGCCGGCGAAACGCTTGTCCGACTTGATCTTGCGCGTCAGCATGTAGCCGTCCATTTCGGGCATTTCCACATCAGTGAGTATCACCTGCACCATCTCTTTCATCGGCGTATGCGAAGCATCGGCGTAGTCAGCCATCTTCGACAGTTCCAGCCAGGCTTGCCGTCCGTTGATCGCAGATATCGATTTGACGCCCATCGCATCCAGCGTGCGCTGGATCTGATGCCGCGCCACTGAGGAGTCGTCGGCGAAAAACACGGTGCGATCGTCCTTGCCGATATGCTTGACGCTCTTGTAGACCATTTCATCTGAGTCAAAGCGGGTGGTTTCGGACAGTACTTTTTCCACATCCATCATCATGACCAACCGACCGTCTTTCAGTTCAGTGATCGCCGTGACCAGGCCGCCCATATCCGCAACCAGCATGGCGGGTGGCACTCGCATAGCGGACCAGTCCAACCGCAAAATATTGTCCACCGCCTTGACCAGGAATCCCTGAGTATGACCGTTGTATTCGGTGACGATCATGATGTCTGCCTTGTCGTCCGTTTCGATACCGGCGTATTTCGCCAGATCGATCACCGGCACCAGTACACCGCGCAGACTGACCATGCCTTCAACCGATTCCGGCATTTCAGGCGCACGGGTAATCGGTGGAATACGCATCACTTCACGCACCTTGAACACGTTGATGCCGTAGGTCTCCTCGCGCCCGGTGCGCCGGTCCATGCCAAGCGTAAACATCAATATCTCCAGCTTGTTGGTGCCGGCCAGCTTGGTACGGGCATCGATGTTCTTTAACAGATCAGACATTTTTTTCTCCTTCGGACGACAGGAACAACTGTCGCCGCATTCCTACCCTTGTTTTTCTACCGCACATTTGGTTAACGGATACCCTGCCTTACTCAACTCATCGGCAGATTTTGCCAATTCTTCAGCAGATCGCTTGGCATCTTGCGCAGAAAGGGTATTGCTATCCACCAATTCGGTAATACGCTCCAGGCTCTGCGCAACGCTCTCGCCCGCCGCCGATTGCTCTTTCGAGGCGGCAGCAATGTGATCCACGCGGTCGGAAACATTCATTGTCGCGCTCATGATCTGCTTCAGTCCCTCGCCATTCTTGCGTATCAGCGTGATACCGCCTTCAACTTCGGATACCGCAGACTGCATGGAAACAACCGCCGCATCAGAAATCGCGTTGATCTCGGCAATGGTCCCGGCAATGTCTTTGGTGCTGGTTGCCGTGCGTTCCGCCAGTTTGCGCACTTCATCCGCCACGACCGCAAATCCGCGGCCCTGTTCGCCAGCGCGCGCTGCCTCGATGGCCGCGTTCAAAGCCAACAGGTTAGTTTGATCGGCTATCTCCTTGATCGCATTTGCTATTATTCCAATACGGCGGATTGATTCGCCCAGATCGGCGATGGTCTTGCTGGAAGACTGCACTGTGCTCGCCACCTTATTGGTTGCCACGATGCTGAGTTCCATATTCCGATTGTTTTCATCAACAATCTGCCGCATTGCTTTGGCATCCTTAAGCGAATCTGCTGCCATATTTGCTACTTCATCAACTGACTGGCTGAACTGTTCCATGGTCGCGGCAATCTGCTGGATATGATCCTGCTCGGTCACCGCGTTGAGCGCCACACCGGTTACCTTGCCATCCATATCCACGATGCGTTCCCGCATCTTCTTCACTGGCGTAACGATCTCGTCAACCATGGTTCGCAGATAAGTTTGCATGGTCTGAATCTCGCACAGCAACTGCCCCATCTCGTCGTGAATGGAAATATCCAGCTCGGTGTCCAGATTGCCTTCCATGATATTCCTGAATTCCTTGTCCACTGCCCGAACCGGACGGCGGATATACCTGTCGGAACAAAAGCCAATCAGGAAATACAGGAAGACCAGCAATCCTGTTTCCGCCCCCAGCATCAGCCATGCACGTTGCCTGGTTTTCGATAAATCAGGCTTGAGGTCAAATAACACGTCAGATGCGCCAAGTACGGTGCCTTCGTCTGTCTGGTGACAGACGGTGCAATCCGTTCCATGAAAATCCTTGCTCGCAAAATAGGGCGTGACAACGCGCAAGGATGGCGCGCCCTCCTTGTCGTAAGTCAGCGTTACACTTTGTTTTCTGCTTTCCAGCACCTTCCGCTGCACATCATCCTTGACTACTTCTTCCGGCCGACCGGCTCCATACAAATCGATTACTCTTTGTGCGCGAACAATCTGGGCGTCAATTACACCGCCCGATGACATTGCTTTCTTGAGCAACAGCTTGCGATTTTCAACATCGCTGATCTGGCCGGTGGTCATCAACATATTTGCACTGTCGATGATCTGGTTGGCTATCAGAGCACCCTTGTCCGACGCGCTGTTGATCATGTCTCGCTGCAGTTCGCTCCAAACCACCCACTGCGCAATAATGAAGAAGATCAGCAGTGGAATGAGTATCACCGCCTGCAGTTTGGTCTTCAGCGACCAATTCTTGAACTTGTAGTTTTCGTATCGTGATACGACTTGGGCGCCGGTCCGGTTCAACTCGCGGTAGTAAGCCTCAGCCTCTGCCACCTGCTCTCGTGTCGGTTGCCGACGCACCGACACATAGCCAATGATGGCGCCGTTTTCGATGATGGGTGCAACAGTGGAATTCACCCAGTAGTAATCGCCGTTCTTGCAACGGTTCTTGACCATCCCACGCCATGGGCGCTCCGATTTCAGCGTATCCCACAACCACCTGAAGGCCTCCGGCGGCATGTCCGGGTGACGCAAAATATTATGACTCTTGCCGATCAACTCCTCGCGGCTAAAACCGGAAATTTCCACGAATGCATCATTGGCGTAGGTGATGATGCCTTTGGTGTCGGTCTTGGAGACCACTACTTTCCCTGCCGGGAAGGGCATCTCTTTTTGCGACACATACGCATTCTTGTTTTGCATGATTCCTCCTGATGCTGCCTGCCCTACGTCTTGAAACGGCCAACGGCAGCCTGCAACTCTTTTGCCAATTTCTCCAGACGAACAATGTCCTGCGAGTTGGCATTGACAGCGGCATGATTCTCTTCCGACATCTGCGCAATCTTTTCCACATTGCGCGCTATTTCGGTACTAGCCAGGCTTTGCTCGCTCACCGAGGCTGAAATGTCGCTCACACCATGACTTGACTTCGTTACCGCCTCACCCGCCTCGACCAGAACGGCAGATACGCGCTCAATATGTTCCTGCGTTGCCTGCAAGGAGCGGAGACCATCCTGCACCGTCGCTTCGACATGCGACGATTTTTGATTCAGCGTATTGGTGACTTGATCTATCTCACTGGCCGACTGCGCCGATTTCTCTGCCAGTTTGCGCACTTCATCGGCCACCACGGCGAAACCGCGTCCTTGTTCACCGGCACGCGCCGCTTCGATGGCGGCATTCAATGCCAACAAATTGGTCTGATCTGCGATGTCCTTGACTTGCTGGGTCATACCGGCAATGGCCCGGGTACTGTCCACGAACTCCTGAACCGATCCGGCAATCTGGTTAACTGCATCCTGCACACTGTGTATCTCACTGATCATCTCGGTCACGCTCTGGTTGCCCTGCTGAGTCTGTTGCAGACTCTGATCAGACAGTTTGCGCACTTCTTCAGTATTGGCTGCCACCGCATTGATGCTTACGGTGATCTCTTCCACCGCGGCCGCTGTTGAAGCAGCAGCTTCGCTTTGCACCTGCGAGCCTTGGGTAATTTGCGCGGAGGAAGCCGACAGTTGCGTAGCCGTGGCATTCACCGTATCCGCACTCTGATGCACCTGATGAATGGTTTGCCGGAAACTGTCCATCAGGGAATTGAATGCCTTGGCCGCTTGTGCCAGTTCATCCGTACCATGCACCGGTACGGCTCGCGTCAGGTCGCCATCAGCTGCCGTACGCGTCATTGCATCGCCCATGTCGTTCGTCGAGCGCACAATGCCGGAGATGATGGAATAACCCAGCCCGGCGCCAACCGCGACGGCCAGCAACATGCCGAACAGCATCAATAACTCCATGTTGTGCGCGGAAGCAGTTGCTTCCTCCAGCGCATGCTTGGCACTTTCGTCTTCATGTACGGCAATTGCCCGTCCTTTTTCCAGCGCGATCACATTCAGAGGAATGATCTTGGTCAGCAACAGGTGTTCGGCTTCAGTCCACTTTTCGTCCTTGAGGGCGGCAATCGTTGGTTGCAAGGCCTCGTTCACAAAGGTATTGCGCGCATCGGTCAAATCCTTGGCCGCCGCCTTCCCCGCCTCGCTGTGCGTGTTCTTGTTCAGATCGGCAAAATACTCATCCAGCTTGGTCTTGTTCTCCGCCATCTTGTCCAGATGTTTGCTGACCGGATGATCCAGTTGCTTGAACGTGGTTGATGCGGGATCGTGTTGCAAAGCAGCCATAACCTCGGTGCGCTGATCAGCCAGAGTAAACATGATTCGATTGGCCAGACGAATAAGCAGGATGCGTCGCCCGGCGATATCCTGCATCGCCGACTGCATATTTGCATTGGCGTAATAGCTCACTGCCTCGTTGAACACCATGACCGCCATGATGGCGCCCACCAGCAGGATCAGACGTGACTTAATGGTCATATTGACTAACATTTTTCCACCTGCGGTTTCTTGTTAATTAAACTTTGAAGCGTGCAACGGCGTACTGCAGTTCGGCTCCCATACGTTCAAGTTCGGCGATGTCGAGCGTCGTTTGCTCGATCGCCGCATGGTTCTTTTCCGCCATCTTGGCGATCTGCTCGATATTGCGTGTGATCTCGTTGCTTGCCGCCCCCTGCTCGCCTACCGACACGGCAATCTCGCCGACGCCGACGTTCGATTCCTTCACTGCGGCGCCGGCCTCGCTCAATACCTTGGACATCTGCTCGACATGCTTGTGCGTAGTCTGCAAAGACTGTACGCCTGCAGCAATAGACTGCTCGACGCGCGCGGATTTCTCGTCCAGATTGCTGGTCACCTTGTCGATTTCGCTGGCCGAGTGTGCCGATTTTTCTGCCAGCTTGCGTACTTCGTCCGCCACCACGGCGAATCCGCGTCCCTGCTCCCCGGCACGGGCGGCTTCGATTGCCGCATTCAGCGCCAGCAAATTGGTCTGGTCGGCAATATCCTTCACCTGCTTCGTCATGTTGGCGATGGTACGTGCGCTTTCCACAAACTCGTTGGCGGAAAGGGCAATCTGCTGCACAGCGCTCTCGATGATCTGTATCTCGTGCACCATTTCCGCCACACTGCCGTTACCCTGTTCGGTCTGCTGCAGGCTTTTTTCCGACATTTCGCGCACCACGTTGGTGTTCGCCGCGACCGAGTTGATGCTGATAGTCACCGCCCCCACTGCCGCCGCTGTGGATGAAACGGCCTCGCTCTGCGTACGCGAACCTTCTGCCACTTGGGTTGAAGTAATCGCAATATGATTGGTGGTCTTGTTGATCTTGGCCACGCCTTCCAGCACTTGCCGGATGATGGCGGTGAAACTGTCAATCAGGGCGTTGAAAGCCAGAGCGGTCTGACCAACCTCGTCCTTGCTGTATACCGTAGCGCGACGGGACAGGTCGCCGTCGGCCTGCATCGCCAGCATGATCTGCTGCAATTCCCGGGTCGGGCGCGTTACCTGGTTGATCAGCCATCCGATAAGGAAGAACAACATCATCTGCACCAGGATCTGCCCTATCCATAACACCGCGCTGGCTTTTCTCATCGCCGCATATTCACCGGTCATGTCCAGACTCACGGTTACTGCTCCAACCACTGCACCTTCTTCCACCACATGGCATTGCAGGCAGTTCGTTCCGGTACCGCGAAAATTTTGTGCCGCGGCGATCGGTTCGACCACGCGCAAAATGCTCTTGCCATTGCTTTCAAAAAATTCGCTTTGCTGTTTGCCGCTGCTTAATGCCGTGCGATCCAGATCATCCCTGGCTTGCTCCTCGACCTGGCCGGCACCAAACTGTGCTTCCACCCCTTTGCCGCGGATAAGGCGCAGCTCTTCCGCTTTGCTGGACGCTGCCATTTTCTTGACGAACAGCTTGCGCTGTTCAATATCGGAGATGGTGCCGTTCAGCATCATCATGTTCAAGCCATTGAATACGCCATCCGCAGGTATCACCGCGCGGTTCTTGGCATCTTCCAATACGCGCATTTCGTAGCGATCGAATGCCCAGCGTTGGGCTAATACCATTACCAACAGCAGTATCAACTGGATGGGTATCTGCAATTTGTTTTTAATTGAAAGACTGCTCCACCATTCGCTCATTTTGTCCACCTATTACAGGTTAATTATTCATCTTTCTCTGCTTCAACTGGTTCCTCAGCCCTGCTGCCGGGCCACCACTTAATTCCATAGCGGCATGATGTTGCGATTCTTTAGTGAGAAACAGGCGCCTCGCCTGAATTTGAGCCAACTCCAGGCAAGCCCTGTTCCGTAGCCGCCAATGGCGCAGAGGCTGCGGTTACCCCTGATGCCGCTTCCTTATCGATCGCTTCCCCCGTCTCGGTATTAATATCGACGCTGCCGCCATCGTGCAACGCCGCCTCCGCAGCCTGCTTGTTCATCACGATAATGCTGATGCGCCGATTGATCGGGTTGAGCGGCTGCGTCTTGTCGAACAACACTGCCGACGACAGCCCGACCACGCGCACGATCTTGTCCTCCCCCAAACCGCCACTGATCATCTCGCGGCGCGAAGCATTAGCCCGGTCAGCCGACAATTCCCAGTTGCTGTAATGCCGGTCCGATGTGATATAGGGCTGCGCATCGGTATGTCCAGACAGGCTGATCTTGTTGGGCATATCGTTCAGCATCTTGCCGATCTCGCGCAGGATGTCCTTGGTGTACGGCTCCAGTTCGGCGCTGCCGCTTTGGAACATGGGGCGGTTTTTCTCGTCCACAATCTGCACGCGCAGGCCCTCGCTGGTGATATCAAGCAGGATCTGGTTCTTGAATTTTTTCAGTTTGATATCGGTCTCGATGGCCTTTTCGATATTGGCTTTCAATTCCTTGAGCTTTTCCAGTTCTTTCTTTTGTTCCAACCGCCTGAATTCCTCCTGGGTTGCCTTGATATTAATGACTCTTTTTTCCTGCGGCAGCTCCCCGGACTTCACCTCGCCTTCGGTGCGCGTGAGGTCCTGCCCTCCCCCCTTGATGATGCTGGAACTGTCGCCGCTACCCGATCCGCCCATCAATGCAACCTTGAGCGGCGTTTTGAAATATTCCGAAATACCGTTCAGGTCGCCTCTTGAGGTAGAACCCAACAGCCACATGAGCAGAAAGAATGCCATCATCGCCGTGACGAAGTCGGCATAGGCGATCTTCCACGCCCCGCCATGACCGGCGCCCATCACCTTTTTGATGCGCTTGATGACGATGGGTCTTTTGTCTTCGTTCGCCATGATGCTGTTTTATTGACCGGATTGTTGGAAACGGCTAGCGTTTTTGTTTGACATGCGCTTCCAGCTCAAGGAATCCCGGGCGCTCGGTCGAGTTGAGCACCTTGCGGCCGAATTCCACCGCCATTGCCGGGGCATAGCCATTAAGATTGGCCAGCAAAACGACCTTGATGGCCTGGAGCATCTTGGTGCCCTCATCGGCTTTTTGTTCCAGCAAGCTGGCCAGCGGGCCGACGAAACCGTAAGCTAGCAAAATCCCGAGGAAAGTACCCACCAGCGCATGCGCGATCAGGATTCCCAACTCGGCAGGCGGAATACCCACCGACTCCATGGTGTGCACCACGCCCATCACCGCCGCCACAATGCCGAACGCCGGCATGGCATCGCCCAGTTTGGATACCACATGCGAAGGCACCATCTCCTCGTGATGATGCGTTTCAATTTCAACGTCCATCAAATTCTCGATTTCCATGGCATTGAGATTGCCGCTGACCATGACACGCAGATAATCGGTCATGAATTCGACCACGTGATGGTCGGAACTTATCTTTGGGTATTTGGCAAACACCGGGCTATCTTGCGGATTCTCCACATCGCCCTCAATGGACATCAGACCTTCCTTGCGCACTTTGCCGAGCAGCTCATACATCAACGCCATCAGTTCCATGTAATTGTCTTTGTTGTATTTGGCCCCCTTCAGCACGGTCGGCAGCGCCTTGAGTGTCGCCTTGACCACTTTCATGCTGTTGCCCACGAAGAAGGACCCTAGCGCTGAGCCGCCGATCATCAGCAATTCAACCGGCTGCAGCAACGCGCCGAGATGTCCGCCAGCCAGCGCGAAGCCGCCGAATACGGAAAGCGCCACCACAATATATCCAATGATCACCAGCATATTTACGCCCCCCGAGTCGATACTTGCCTAGATTTACGATGGCATCGTAGCAGCATCAAGCCCTCCGCATGCAGTGAACAAGACGCGAATTCACCGGTATTTCCGCTTTTCAGCGATTCCAGACGCGACGACGCCGCCACTGCTGATCCCTGTCGTCAGTAGTAGCGGCGTTCGAAGGAAGAACTTTAGACAGTCGCTGCTTCGGCGAGTGCTGCTTTTTTTGTTTTCCCTGCCCGGGAAGGTGGACGGCAGATGCCACATGTGTAGTCTTCGCACAGTTCGTTGGTATGCACCACAAATTTCCCGCCGCATTCCTTGCATGCAGTCAGTTGCAGCATCTTCGCATCGAAGAAGCGGATCAGAAACCATGCTCGGGTGATGCTCAAAACCGCCTCTCCCGTAGTCACTGACACCTGCTCCAGGTACAAACGATAACTTTTGATCAATGCTTCGACACCGGACACGCTGGTGTTATTCATCAGATACTGATGAATGCCCATAAACAGGGAAGAATGGATGTTCGGCAACCAGCTCATGAACCAGTCGGTCGAGTAAGGCAGCATGCCCTTGGAGGGCGATTCGCCTTTGACTTCCTTGTACAGCCGCAGCAGACGCTCCCGGCTCAGCCCCGTCTCTTCCTGCAGCAACTGCAGGCGCGCACCCAACTGGATGAGATCGACCGCGATTTGTATTTCGCGGGCTTCGTTCACTACGCTCTTGTTTTTCATGGTCCCGCCTGTTCAAAGCACTAGGGCTTCAGCGGGTTTTCCTGCCATCAGGATAGTGGCATGTGCCTGCGACATCATCCTGTCCTTGTTGTAATCGGTAACCATGTTGAGCAGCAGGCGCTCATCGAAACGGAAGCAGCACAGCAACATGTTCGAAGCTGCCATCTTGAGCATTTGCGCCGAAGAAAGCCCGACAATCAAATCCGCCAACTCCTCGCTCACGCCCAAACGGAAAATCGCGCTGGCCTTGTCGTCGCGAATCATTTGTTGTGCCAGCAACATGTAAGAAAGATTGGTTTCCTTGATTTCTTCATGCATTTGATTGGTGTTCATTGCGGTCCCCTCGCTTAAACAATGTGATGTCTTGTTACGACGGTTGCATCTTCGGCGAGATAATCCAAGGAAAATATCCGATGTTTTCCGATTATCGTGTAGGAATATGACTTACAAAACAACCATGACACCCCAGCTGGCATGCGGCCAACAAGGGTGTCATGGATTGTGCAAACTGCCGCGAGGGGACGCATCAGATGCACGAATTGTGTATCGGCAGGTATTTTAGAAACTTTAGGGTCTTTTTAATTTTTTCCGAACATTCTTCAACCTGCTGAATATATGCATTTATTACTATGACCTAATGGGATGTTCGTCGGATACTTGTATTTGGTGCTCGAAAACAGCCATTCAACATATCGAATTAATCTGCGAACACACAGCCTTGAACGAGCGGTTTATTGCGAAACAGGGCTTCGATTTAATGCACAAAAACCCTCATACCCGGAAGTGCACATGATGTCCGATATGAACCCGACGTGTTTATCCTGATGAGTACTCGAAGAAATTTCCGTATTTGCAAAGTACAGTGATATAGAACTGGGCATGAGATATTATTCGATGCAGCGAATTCTCCCGTATCACAAATTCAATATATGGAGTCCTTGCTTAAGCGCATTAAATAGGGATAGTTAATTCGTGAATGCACCAGCCCACTTTGGCTGACTGCCTTTATTAGTCAAGACTTCAGGATCATTGTGAATCAAAAGACTATTGCGATTGTCGGACTTGGTTATGTGGGGTTACCCCTTGCGGTCGAATTTGGCAAAAAGTTCAAGACCATTGGCTATGATTTGTCCGAACGCAAAATTGCAAATTATCGCAATTTTCGCGATCCGACCGGGGATGTTTCCGTAGCAGACCTGCAAGCCGCAAGTTTTCTGACCTTCACCTGTGATCCAGCGCTTCTGTCCAGCGCGGATTTTGTCATCGTTGCCGTCCCGACTCCGGTGGACATTGCGCACCAGCCAGATTTTTCCCCTCTGGTGTCCGCTTCTGCATCTGTGGGGAAATATCTGAAACGCGGCGCAATCGTGATTTATGAATCGACTGTTTATCCGGGTGCGACCGAAGAAATATGCATTCCGGTTCTGGAGCGCGAATCCGGCCTGAAATGGATGAAGGATTTCCATGTCGGCTATTCGCCGGAACGTATCAATCCGGGAGAGAAAGAAAGAACAGTCACAAAAATCATCAAAGTTGTATCGGGCGATGATGCTGCCACACTGGAAAAAGTAGCCTCGCTATACGAAACCATTATCGTTGCCGGCGTGCATAGAGTGAGCTCCATTAAAGTTGCCGAAGCCGCCAAGGTGATTGAGAACACGCAACGCGACCTGAACATCGCGCTGATAAACGAATTGGCTGTCATTTTCGATCGTATGGATATTGACACCCTGGAAGTACTGGAAGCCGCCGGGACAAAATGGAATTTTTTGCCATTCCGCCCGGGGCTGGTTGGTGGCCATTGCATTGGCGTCGATCCCTATTACCTGACGCACAAGGCCGAAATGCTGGGTTATCACCCCGATGTAATCCTTGCAGGCCGCCGCATCAATGACGGCATGGCCGCATTTATCGCCCAACAAACAGTCAAACAGTTAATTCAGACAGGAAGTCCGGTAAAAGACGCAAAAGTCATCGTGCTGGGAATAACCTTCAAGGAAAATTACCCGGATTTGCGCAACTCAAAAGTTGCCGATCTGGTGCGCGAACTGCAGGACTTCGGTTGCGATGTGTCAGTGCACGATCCTGCAGCCGATCCGCAAAATGCCGCAAACGAATACGGCCTTTCTCTGATAACGTGGAACGATCTACCTGTGGCTAACGCCATTGTTGCGGCTGTCTCGCACAGGGAGTATCTGACAATGTCACAAGAGAATCTGTTGGAAAAACTGAGACCAGGTGGTGTGTTCATCGACGTGAAGTCGGCTCACAATGCGGAGAAAATTGAGGCCGCCGGATACAGGTTATGGCGGTTGTAACTTCAATAGCCTCATCAAGGGGCACAAAAGGAACGATTACCTTGATCCAAGGTTCCTCTCTGCCATTATCTGGCCGCTGTTTCAACATGAACATTCAACATTTAACTCTGAGATGATGAACACACAGAGTACGCTCGTTATCGAGGCTGGCCGCACAGAACGCCATTACTGGCGCGATCTGTGGCGTTATCGCGAACTCTTTTTCTTTTTGGCTTGGCGCGATATTCTTGTGCGCTACAAGCAAACCGCCTTTGGCCTGATGTGGGCTCTAGGACGTCCGTTGATGACCATGTTGGTGTTCACGCTGGTTTTCAGCAAACTGGCAAATTTGCCTTCCGAAGGTGTGCCTTATCCAATACTGGTTTTTGCGGCACTGTTGCCGTGGCAATTTTTTTCCAGTTCGTTTAGCGGTGCTGGAGAAAGCCTGGTCGGCAATGCCGGAATGATTTCGAAAGTATATTTTCCGCGCCTGGTCATCCCTGCCAGCGCAGTAATCGTCAGTTTCGTCGATTTTGTGATCTCCGGAGTCATTCTCGTGGGGTTAATGGTCTGGTACGGATTTGCACCTGGCCTGCGCATATTCACTTTGCCGATTTTTATTCTCGTTACCTTTGCCGCGGCAATGGGCGCAGGATTATGGATCGCGGCACTCAATGTCAAATACCGCGACTTCCGCATCATCGTTCCATTCGTGGTGCAATTCGGGCTTTACCTTTCGCCAGTGGGATTCAGCAGCACCATCGTCCCCGAGCAATGGCGACTGCTCTATTCCTTAAACCCGATGGCGGGTGTAATTGATGGCTTCCGCTGGGCAATATTGGGCGGAGACACCCGGCTCTACTGGCCAGGATTTTTACTCTCAATTTCCCTGGTTATAGTGATATTGGTTACAGGAATAATCTATTTCCGTAAAACGGAAAAAACCTTTGCGGACATTATCTGATGCCTTCAGTCATCAATGCCGAGAATCTTTCAAAGAAATACATCATCGGCCATCAGAGGAAGGCTGGCTATACCACTTTGCGCGACGTTCTAACCAATGGTGCAAAGCATTTCGCTCATAAGCTGCTACATCCATTTACAACAACAGCAAGCGACCCCACCCACGAGGAATTCTGGGCGTTAAGGGACGTCAGCTTTGATATTCAACAAGGCGACCGGGTGGGTATCATTGGACGTAATGGTGCCGGCAAATCCACCCTGCTGAAAATCCTGAGCCGCATCACCGAACCGACATCAGGCAGGGTTTCGATCAAAGGCAGAGTGGCCAGCCTGCTGGAAGTCGGGACTGGCTTTCACCCGGAACTCACCGGAAGCGAGAATATTTTTCTGAATGGTGCCATTCTCGGCATGAGCAAGGTGGAAATCAAAATGAGATTCGACGAAATCGTGGCCTTTGCCGAAGTGGAAAAATTTCTTGACACTCCTGTTAAACATTATTCCAGCGGCATGTATGTCCGGCTGGCGTTTGCAGTTGCCGCGCATCTGGAGCCAGAGATATTGATCGTGGATGAAGTGTTGGCGGTAGGCGATGCGTTGTTTCAGAAAAAATGCCTGGGGAAAATGGATGAGGCGGGAAGAGAAGGAAGAACGATACTATTCGTGAGCCATAACATGGCTGTCATTTCACAACTATGCTCCACGTGTATCTGGCTGGATCAAGGAAAAGTAAAGGACTTCGGGAAAACCGATGCGATTGTCAATTCTTACATGCTCAACGGAATATCCCGGGTAAGCGGCGAAAAGACTTTTTCAGACGACCAAGGCAAAGCTGCGCAACTCAAGTCTGTTTCACTGCTGGATGGAAAAGGCAATGCTACCCAGCAATTTGACTGCGATAACGCGATTACCATCAAGCTCGACATACTGGTACGCAAGCAACTACCCGGGTTGTACGGATATCTGGGTATTGTCAGGCCGGACGGAACATCAGTACTGGTATCGGACAGCTTCGATGGTTCGACAGGCAATCCGCTGGATGGTTTGCCTGTCGGCATGAACAGCTTCATGGTGACTGTCCCGCCAAGGACATTGGGGCATGGGGAATACATGGTTCATTTCTCCATGGCCAGCCAGGCCGCAGACGATTTTCACGTGGACGTTCCAGGCATAGTTTGCAGTTTCAGCCTGGAAGACCTGTCCTCCAGACGAGGCAACCAAAGGGCCGGATATTTCAGTACTTTGTTACCATGGCAAAAATTCGATAACTAAATTTCGTATGTTCCATAACATGAATATGGCGAACAAAACAAATCTTGTGGCTGAGGCAAATGACTGTTTTGTGCGATCAGAACAGATCGGTGCGTAATGAGAAGATTTAGGAAATTTATCAGGCAATGGGTTATTCCCCCGGGGCTCTGGGAATTGATGTCTAACGCCTATTCCCGCTTGAAGCGAATACAGCAACCGTCTGCGGAGATAACCTCCCTTCTTGATGAGAACAAGCTGTTACTCGACCGCCACAAGGGAAAGCGGTGCTTTATTCTTGGAGCAGGCTCCTCAATCGCCAAGCAGGACTTGAAAAAGCTTGCGGGCGAATATGTAATCAGCGTCAGCAACACTTATGTACACCCTGATTATCCGTTACTCAAACCCCAATATCATGTGTTGCCACCTATCCTGTCCGGCCATGACAAATTGTATTCAAAAGAGCAATTTGCAGAATGGCTCAAGGAAATGGATCAAAAGACGTTGGGCGCCGAAATGTTCTTTCATATTGGCGACAAAACGTTGATTGACGCCAACGGCTTATTTGAAAATAGAATCATTCACTGGAATGAATACTGCCCCTGGGACGAAAGCTGCAACTTCCCGCTCGATTTATCCAAAGTGCCGCAGATCTGGTCAGTGTCTGAATATGCCATTGAGGTGGCTTTATACCTGGGATTTGAGAAGATATATCTTCTGGGATTTGACCATGACTGGTTTAATGGTCCTCTGGTGTACTTCTACGACCATAAGACACAACACGTGATGAAGCCATCGGAAGAAAAGCTGAAGTTTGCTGATGCTGAATTTCAAATGCGCAGACATGCCTACATTTTCAAGAAATACAAATGTCTGTACCGGATTAAAGAAAACATATACAACGCCAATGCAAACCCGAATCACTATCTGGATGTGTTTCCAAAAGTCAACTTTGAATCACTTTTTTGACAGGATAGATTGCAAGTGAAAAATCCGTTCACCCTTTTATTGGAACTATTGCGCGGGGCTATCGCCACCCGTCAGCGTTCCGCAACGCTTGCAAAGCTGCGCGCTGAAAATCCGGATTGTGTCATCAGGAGTACCGATATTCATGACACACAGCTTGGAAAAAGCGACGCCATTCTCGATCGGGCTATCCTAAGGCAAGTCAGCATGGGGAATTTCAGCTATGTTGCGTGCGACTCCTGTCTGAATAACGTGGAAGTTGGGAATTTCTGTTCCATCGGACCGCATGTGCAAGTAGGACTTGCCCCCCACCCCACCAGAGATTTTGTTTCAATATATCCAGCGTTTTACAGCAATAAAAATCCCGGTTGCCCTATCGCTTTCCGAGAGAATAAAACATTCGATGATGCTGTACCCAAAACGATTCTCGCAAATGATATCTGGATCGGTGCGAATGTTATTATTCCTGGCGGAATAACGATTGGGACAGGTGCCATCGTGGCGGCGGGCGCTGTTGTTGTAAAAGACGTTCCGCCCTACGCAGTGGTGGGTGGTAATCCCGCAACAATCATAAGGTACCGGTTCTCGGAGGGGCAGATTAATGCGCTCCTGCTGTCCGAATGGTGGAATTGGCCCATTGAAGAAATTCGACAGCAAGTAGATGACTTTTCCGATATCGAAAAATTTCAGGGGTATATCTCAGTAAAGTATTCAAAACCATGAGTTTCAAAACCACCATTAGATCCGCTCTCCATATGCTGGGATTGGACATTCACCGTTATGTCCCGCCAGTATCACGTTCCTTGTCGCCCCTTGTGTCTTCATTGCACAAATTCGAAATTGATCTGGTTCTGGATGTGGGTGCCAACCAGGGCCAGTTTGCATCTGAAATTCGTCGCGGCGGCTATACGGGCAACATTGTTTCGTTTGAGCCGCTATCCGATGCCCATAGCAGATTGTTGCAGGCAAGCGATGGAGATGCCAAGTGGGACGTTTACCAGCGTTGCGCACTGGGCGATCGTAACGGGGGCGTAGAAATCAATATTGCCGGGAATTCAGAAAGCAGATCCATTCTGCCTATGCTTGAATCCCATCTAAGTGCCGCACCCGAATCAGCCTATCAGGGAAAAGAGGTTGTCCCCATCAAAACGCTAGATGAGGCAGCAGGTCCGTACATGAAGGATAAGCGCGCCGCTTTCCTGAAGATCGATACGCAGGGGTTTGAATGGCAGGTGTTGGATGGTGCCCGTGCCACGTTGCCGCATATCAAAGGAATATTGGTGGAGCTGTCTCTTGTGCCACTTTACGAAGGCCAGCATATGTGGCGAGAAGTGATTGATCGTCTTGAAGATGAGGGCTTTACCTTATGGGCATTCACGCCTGTCTTTTCCGATCAGCGTCTTGGAAGAACTCTTCAGGTTGATGGGATTTTTTACCGAACCTCATGAAGTAAAATGGCCGCTTGCGAGCGTCACATGCGCCAACGGCCTCTGTAATGGAGCACGATTCATCAGCGAAGAATCCTTACGCAGGTGTAACCAAGTTAGAACTGGTAGTGATGATGCATAACTTGCAGAGTAGCACAACAAGCATACCCCCCAAGATATCCATTGGGTTGGTCGTCTATAACGGCGCAGAGCACATTAGGGGTGTTTTGGACAGCATCGTACGGCAACCTTACAAGCACATTGAGTTGGTTGTTGTAGACGGCGGTTCTCAGGATGACACCCGGAATATCCTGAAAGAATATTCAGAAAATATCTCAGTTCTGGTCAGCGAACCGGACAAAGGGATATTCGATGCAATGAATAAGGTTTGCTTGGTTGCAAGTGGGGACTGGCTGATATTTCTCGGTTGCGATGATATGCTGCTCGACACACTCGAGAACATTTCCAAACTAATGAACGATCCCGACGCCATCTATTATGGAGATGTGATTATTCGTTCCAACGGCAGCAATTTCGGGGGGGTATTTTCCAGATTCAGATTGATGCGGGAAAATTTGTGTCATCAGTCAATTTTTTACCCTCGGTCGGTTTACCAACTCTACGCCTATAGTCTGAAATATCAGCTGTGGGCTGATTACTGTTACAACCTTGCATTAATGGGCTCAGGCATTCGGTTTGTTTATACAGGTGTGGTCATTTCGATATTTAATGACAAAGGCAGATCTTCATCTGGTGACGCCAACTTCAAAAGAGATCGCATGAAGTTAATAGTAGCTGCATTTGGGCGTGCTTATGCAATGATGGAAATTGCTCGAAGCATTTTCAGCAAATATTATTACGGGTATGTATTGCCGACAATAAAGTTTCTGCTTCTCTATCCGGTTTGGAAAAGTTTTGGGGCGCAACGCAGAAGCGGGAAGCCCCAATAAACTACCTTATGAAGATTCTCGGGCGGGGCGATTTAAATTCATTTCGGCAACTGAGACTTTCTCTATACCCAACCGACGTTACTCTAAATTCTAATTTATTACCGATTTCACCCCATGTTGAACAATGAAATTGCTGCATTGCAAAATCCTTCCCGGCTGAAAATGGCGTTATCACTTTGGCTTTCGAAAACGCGCACTCCGCCAAAGTGCGGGAAAATACAATGAAGATTGCGCTTTATGTTCACTGTTTCTTCCCGGATCACTATCTTGGGACAGAGACCTACACGCTTGCGCTTGCCAAGAACTTGCAGGCTTTAGGACACGAGCCCGTCGTTGTAAGCGCCATTTTTCAAAACGAGAAAGGGGCGGACAGTCTCATTACTCACTATCACTATCAAGGTATCCCGGTCTACTACATAGACAAAAACCGCATTCCGCGTACCGGTCTGAAGGAAATTTTCTACCAGCCCGGAATGTTGCAAGTTCACAAAAGTTTGTTGCAGGAGTTGCGTCCCGATATCGTGCATGTCACGCATCTGATCAACCATACCGCGGCACTGGTGGATGCGGCGCATGAACTGGGTATTCCAATGGTGGCCACTTTCACTGATTTCTTCGGCTTCTGCCTGAACTTGATACTGGAAGCAGCAGATGGCGGTTTGTGTGCCGGCCCAAACCCTCAGCGCACCAATTGCTTTGCCTGTTGTATCAAGGACAGTATCAACCGGGCAAGCTCCTCGATCAGCATACAGGCGCTCAACACGATGGCGCCTATCAACCAACTGGCCTGTACCGTATTCGATTCTGTGCACAACTTGCCGTTATTGCGGCAAAGCAAGCTATCGGCACTCTTGAACGATATCAAGGCACTTCCCGAATTACTGGCCAAGCGTTATGCGTGGTACAACGCAGTGATCGCACCGACTCGATTTCTGCAGTCCGCCTATGAGAGAAACGGACTTAACGTAGCCCCCATCCACAAAATCAATTTTGGCGTTGATTTGGACAGAAAACCCAAACATCCGCGTCCATCATCATCTCCAATTCGTTTTGGCTTTATCGGAAAAATTGCCCCACACAAGGGAACTGACCTTCTAGTGGAAGCTTTCTGCCGATTGCCGTCAGGCAAAAGCGAATTGCACATCTACGGGGCAGAAGGCCAATCCCCTGCCTACATTCAGGCCATGAGGGAGCGCAGCACTCATTTTCCAGTCTTCTTCAGGGGGACTTTCCCAACCGAACAAATGCGAGCCGTACTGGACGAGTTGGACTTTCTCGTCATCCCGTCAACATGGTATGAGAACAGCCCGCTGGTTTTGCTTTATGCGCTTGCTAGCCATACGCCTGTCATTGTGTCCGACGTCGATGGGTTGACCGAATTTCTGGAACCAGACAAAAATGGCTTCGTTTTTGCCCGGGGAAGTGTTGATGATCTGGAAAGAGTATTGTTGAAAATAGTCCAACAGCCGGATTTGTCGCGCAACATGTCGGAACTCACTGCGTACAACCTCTCCACTCGCGAGATGACCGAGAAAGTCGTGTGTATTTACAAATCAATTATCAAGCCCGATGCAAAATAACTCAGAGATAAGGTGGCAGTAGTGAGAATACTTCTGACAACCCATGTTTTCCTGCCCGATTATTCATCCGGAACGGAGATACTGACTCTGGATACAGCCAGGGAGTTACGGCGCATGGGACACGAGGTCGAAATTTGTACCGGATTCCCAGCCCGGCCAAGACTGACCGATGACCAACGCTTCGACAGTTACGAATATGATGGCATTCAGGTTCACAGATTCATGCATGAAGCCGTCCCGATGGGCGAACAATCAAACATTGCCGAAGCGGAATACAACAATCTGTTCTTTGCCCACTGGTTTCGCGGCTACCTGAATCAGTTCAGGCCGGACATTGTGCATTTCTTTCATCTGGGGCTGCTTTCTGCCTCGGCCATAGATGTATGCCTGGAACTGGGCATTCCGATGGTAATGACACCGACGGATTTCTGGCTGATCTGTCCGAACAATCAACTCCGCTTGCCCGACAATTCGCCGTGTACCGGACCCGACCGCGATAGCGTCAATTGCATGAGACACGCGGTCTCAAACAATCAGCCTCCTTATGTAGCCAGAACGTTCAACCTCCTGCCCCACTGGATGGTTGCAGCAATGATTGGGGGCATTAATCGCGGCGCATTTTCAGGGTCCTGGTTTTCGCCTTTTGTGCGCGCGCTTTCCCAACGGGCCGGATTTCTCAAAGAGCGGATGAACAAGCTGGACAGGGTCATTGTCCCAACTCGTCTGATGGAAAAAATGCTGGTGAAGAATGGATTGAATCCGGACAAAGTTACCTACAGCCGCTTTGGTATCCGGGCCGCCACGCCAGAAGCACATGAACCTGATGCTACCGGAAAATTCCGCATCGGTTTCATTGGTGGACTAAGCGAGCATAAAGGAGCTCATCTGCTGATCAGTGCAGTACGCAGTCTGCCAGCAATCGAATGTCTTGATTTGAGAATCCATGGCAGGGGCGATCTCTTTCCGGAATACTATGAAAAGTTGCAGAAGCTTGCCGATGGCGATCCGCGCATTCACTTCAGCGGAACTTTCCCGAACGAGCGCATTGGCAAAATATTCGCCGGACTGGACGTGCTGGTCGTACCTTCGATCTGGTATGAAAACACGCCACTGGTTATTTACTCGGCGCAGGCGGCAAGTTGCCCGATCATTGCCTCCAATTTTGGCGGGATGGCAGAGGTCGTCGAGCATGAGAAAAATGGCCTGCTTTTTGAAGCCGGAGATGTTGCAGGTCTGGCCAATGCGATAGAAAGACTTGCGCACGACCGAAAACTGCGACATCAATTGGCTGCAAATGCCCTAAGACCGAAATCAATCAGCGATTATGTAACCGAATTAAAACAAATTTATGACGAAGTGCTAATACGCAGATGAAATATTGCCTCTTGAACAAGAGGCTATCGGAATTCCGGCTCACCCTTAACCCTGCCCGGAATTTCGAACGACATACAAGTCCTGATGCCCCCACCAATCTGCCGCATCCATACGCAGCACACTTTGATGCAGGAAATTCTCAACTGCCTTATTAACGAATTCCGGTGTAACAATCGTGCTTCCATAGTCAGCAACATCCAGATCTTTCTGCTCACTACTGGGCGCGAACCATATTCCGGATTCTGGAATGGCTGGTTTCCCAAGATTTCCCCAAGTCGTCATACCGTGAGTGGTAAATATCAAATATCCACCCGGTTTTACTTTGTCAAAGAGAGTCTTTAGCCAACGCCCCCAGGTGCGTTCCGGCATGTGAGAGAAAAAACTCAGGGCAAATACGACATCAA
>CAYOJU010000024.1:0-29355 GCA_964404355.1 uncultured Sideroxydans sp.
GCGAAATCCTGATCGACACCGACGACATCTTCCAGCAGGCACAGGCCTTCATGGGCACGGTGATGCCGGACAACGTGAACCGCATCAAGCGCTATCACGACGACGTACCGCTGTTCTCGCGCTTCCAGATCGAACACCAGATCGAATCGGCACATGCCCGCCAGGTGAACCTGCCTTCCGGCGGTGCCATCGTGATCGACCACACCGAAGCGCTCACAGCCATCGACATCAACTCCGCGCGTTCCACCCGCGGCGGCGACATCGAGACGACTGCCTACAACACCAATCTGGAAGCGGCCGACGAAATCGCCCGCCAGTTGCGCTTGCGCGACCTGGGTGGCCTGATCGTCATCGACTTCATCGACATGGAATCAAGCAAGAACCAGCGCGACGTGGAAAATCGCCTGCGCGACGCCTTGCGTTTCGACCGCGCCCGCATCCAGACCGCCAAGATCTCGCGTTTTGGTTTGCTGGAACTGTCGCGCCAGCGCCTGGCACCCAGCCTGGAAGAAGGCAACCACACCACCTGCCCGCGTTGTAACGGCATCGGCCATATTCGCGGTACCGAATCTTCGGCTTTGAACATCCTGCGCATCATCCAGGAAGAAGCGATGAAAGACAGCAGCGCCGCCATTCACGCACAAGTACCGGTGGATGTCGCCACGTTCCTGCTCAACGAAAAGCGTTCCGACATCTTCCGCATCGAATCGCGCTTCAAGATCAGCGTGGTGCTCATCCCCAACCCGCACATGGAAACGCCGCATTACAGCGTCACCCGCCTGCGCCAGGACGACATCACCGCCGACCATCTGCAAGCCAGCTACAAGCTGGTGGAGAAACCGGAAGAAATCAAACCGGTGCTGGCAGCCACGGCACAGGAAATCAAGGCGCAGCGTCCACAAGCTGCTGTGCGCGGCATTACTCCCTCGCAACCCGCCCCCAAGCACGAAGCCAAGCCCGAGAAGAAGACCTCCCTGCTGGGCGGTCTGATCGGCTGGTTTAAATCACTGGGCGGTGAAAGCGCACCCGCTAAACCTGCCGCACCGGCCAAGAGCGGACGCAATAACCAGCGCCGTGACCGCAGCGAGCGTGGTGAACGTAGCGAACGCGGCGAGCGTAATGAAGGCGGCAACAAGCAACGCCGTGACCGCAACGAAGGCGGCAACAAGCAGCGCCGTGATCGCGAAGAAGTGCAGGCCGACAGCAAGGAACAAAAAGAGAATCGCGGCGAGCGTCAACAGCAGCAACCACGCCAGCCGCGCCCGGCCAATACGGAAAAACCCGCACTGGAAGCGCCAAAACCGGTCGTCGCCGGTGAGCAAGGCGAAGAAGGAACGGGCAACGCCAATCGCGAAGGTCGCAAACGCGGTCGTCGCGGTGGTCGTCGTGAACGCGAACGTCGTGAACAACAACCGGCTTCGACATCCGGCGAAAATCTGTTAACCAGCGAGGTTCAAACCAACGAACAAGTCGCGATGCCTGTGGTCAGCGAAGTTGCTGCAACTGCGGCACCAGCTCCCGTTCAGCGCCCAAAACCGACCGAGTACATCGCCTATCCCGATTCAATGAAGGATTCGATGAAAAGAGCCGTGCCAAGCGAAGTTGTGTCACATCCAACGCCCGCTGTGCAGGCAGCGCCTGAAGTCGTTGTTGCGGCTCCGGTCGCTCCTGTCGTTGAAGTCCCGGTTGCTACCGCGCCTGTCGCCACACCTGCGATTGTTGCTGCACCGATCGACCTGAGCAGCAGCGGCCTGACCCTGATTGAAACCGATCCGAACAAGGCTGCCACTGTCGCTCCGGTACAGGAAAACCGTGCACAGGCACCGCGTCGTCGTCAGCGTCAACGTGAGGTCTATACCATGGAAAACAACGAGCCGTTGCAGCAGGTGGAAACACAGTCGCCGAACTGAGCAGTTTGTTGGATAATGAAAGCGCACGGCATGCCGTGCGCTTTTTTTATTGGGGAACGCACACTATGCTACGCATCCTGCTCGCACTTGTCGCACTTGCCGTTTTGTCTCCCGCTCAAGCCGCCATCGGCCCGGATCCAGGCCGCGACTGGAAGATTGCCGACAGCGCCCATTTCCGCATCAATTACGCCACGCCGCAGCGCCCGCAGGCCGAACGAATAGCCGACATCGCCGAACGCGTCTATAGTCGCCTGAGCAAGGAGTTGCAGTGGGAACCCAGTGGCAGGATCGAAATCATCGTGGTCGATGAGTACGACATCGCCAACGGTTTCTCCACTCCCCT
Organism: uncultured Sideroxydans sp.; assembly: GCA_964404355.1. Classification (GTDB taxonomy): domain Bacteria; phylum Pseudomonadota; class Gammaproteobacteria; order Burkholderiales; family Gallionellaceae; genus Sideroxyarcus. The sequence continues at coordinate 2,254 of CAYOJU010000024.1, forward strand.
GCCGTTCAACGAGAGCGCCATCTTTCTCACGCCGCCGGACGACGGCGAATTGCTGGACAACAGTGTCTGGTTGGAAATGCTGCTTACCCACGAGCTCACGCACACATTTCATCTGGACAAAGTACGCGGTGCGCCGAGTGTCGCTCAGCACATCTTTGGTCGCGATCCGTTCTTCTTCCCCAACCTGTGGCAACCAACCTGGGCCATCGAAGGCATTGCCACCTATAACGAGAGCTCGCCCGAGGCCGGACGCGGGAGACTCAAAGGACCAACATTCGAAGCATTGATGCGTATCGAACATGAGCACGGTTTCAAATCGCTGTCGGAAATGAACGCCGACGGACGCGCGCTGCCAACCTCAAAACAATACCTGTACGGCGTATATTTCTACGATTTTCTGGCGCGCAAATACGGACCGGATGCGATATACAAATATGTCTACCGATACAGCGGCAATTTCCCGTTCGTTGCGCGTGTGGATTCAAATCCCGTATTGGCAACCGGCAAGCACATGGGCGAACTTTGGGATGAATTCATCGCCGATCTGACGCAACAGATGACGCAGCGTGAAGCGCCGCTCAAAGCAACACCGCGTGCCGATGGTAGCGTCATCCTGCCGGCCAACTTCAGCATCGACTCACTGGCGCCCGTCGCCGACGGCGTGCTGGCTGTGCTAGATGACGGCTTGCTGAGACCCAGACTGGTGCATATCGACGCGCAAGGCAAGGTGCAGGATCTCGCCAACGTTAATTCCGGCTCGCGTATCGACGTACGCGCTGATGGCAGGGTGTTGATCGCGCAGCCCGATGTCTGCCGCAACTTCAATTACTATTTCGATCTCTACACGTGGACTGCCGCCTCAGGATTGCAGCGTCAAACCGAATGCGGACGCTATCGCCGCGCGGTCTGGCTGGACACGCAGATTGCCGCATTGCACATTGAAGGTGGCGTATCCACGCTGAGCATACTCGAGCAACGGGAAAATGGCTGGCGCGAATCGCGCACGCTGTACCAAACACCGGAGCGGGTCGAAGCAATAGATCTGGCGGCCAGCCCGGACGGCAAGCACATCGCGCTGGCCCTCAAACAGGCGGGCGCATGGCAAGTGCTGGAATTCGACAGTGCCGGCGGCACACCGCGCGTCTTGTTCAACCATGGCGCGCCGCTGTACGGCTTGCGCTACACCAGGAATGGCGACGGTCTGGAATTCGTCGCCGTCAAGGATGGGGTTCCCAACTTGTGGCGCTATTCGCCTGGCTCAAACGAATTGACTCGCCTGAGCCACACTTACACCGCCGTCACCCTGCAAAGCGGTATTGCGCAGGACGGTTCGGTCGTGCTCGGGGTTTTGGCTGCAGGAGGTATTGAACTGCGTCGCATGCAAACCACAACCACGCTCGCCCAGGCGAAACCGGTATCCGGCCAAACCACTGCACTGCAAGGAGACAATCCTCCTATCACCAGCAAATTGGGCGAATCCGCCAGCTACCACGGCCTGTATTCGATGTATCCGCGCACTTGGCTGCCGGCATCAATTGTGGATCGCGGATTGACAGCTTATGGCTTATCCACATTCGGCAGCGACGCGTTGGGATGGCACAGCTACGCAGCCAACCTGCTATGGGAAACGACGCAGCATGAAGCCATCGGCAACATCGCCTATACCTACCTCGACAATCACCTTTTCAGCATATCGCGCAATCTGCAGGCACGAGAGTGGACTGGCTCCGGCAACAATGAGAAAACCACGGTGTTTGACCGCACCACCGACGCGCAATGGGTCTCAATGCTGCCCTGGCTAAGATTAGAACGGCGCATCTATCTCGGCATTGGCGCAGACATACAGACTACCGACCTTGTGCAGGTCGCCGGCTCCTCCGCCAGAACGCAAAACGAGCGCCTCGCCGCAACCTTTCTGCGCTACGACACACGCAACACGAACTGGTATGCCGACGGCATCAATCGCGGCAACCTCAGCACCTTGCTGTACGAAAGCTACCGGCCGTTCAAGAACTTCTACGACGGCTACGTCACCCGCTTCGACACTCGCGGCTATTTGCCTGTTGGTAAAACAGTACTCAGCGGAAGATGGACAGAAGCGCGTGCGCACGGCAGCACCGAACAGTATCAACTCGGCGGCGCCTCCGAATTCGGGTTGACGCAGGCGCCTATGATCAACCAGCGCGATCTGCCGTTGCGCGGATATTCAGGCAGCAATGCCATACTGCGCGGGCAGAACGCGCGCGTCGCGAACATCGAATGGCGCACGCCAATCGAAGATTATGACAGCCACGCGATGTCGCCGCCCATCGGCATCAATCGCCTGTCGGCGGCCATGTTCATGGATGCGGGTAGCGTGTGGGATAACGGCAATGCGCGATCCAGATACTACCGCGGCGTTGGCATCGAACTGATCGGAGAGATCAAGGTGTATTACCGCATTCCCCTGCCGTTGCGGCTGGGTATCGCGCATGGACTGGATGAACCGGGTGGCACGCGCGGATATTTGTTACTGACGCAAACGTTCTAGACTCATCAACGCAGATATCTGCGCTCTTTGGTCTTTGCAGGCAGTGCCTTTTATCGGAGCGCTACGAATAATTTCATCTGATTTTGTAACGAACTTGAGATAACAACTGTTCGGATTACCCCGGCCGGGAAATCCGAAAAGGACTTCCTTGATCTGTTCGCGTTTCAGTGTGGTCGAATGGTAAATGGAACCGGCGAAATGCAGTCTTGCTTCATTGGGACTGATATCCGCCTCGATGAATCTGCCGAAAATTTCCCGGTATGAAACGATCACCAGAAGCAGGTATGCAAAACACCCAATCTTGACGGCTGTGGAAACCGACACCTCTGATGGCGATCCTTTGTTTGCTGCCCCCAGCACAATGATCGTCCCGACAACGACAACCACGCCCCATACCAACACCGACACATAATCGGCATAAGCATCATCGGCACCGGCAAAGGTCAGTAGCATTTGCTTATCCGGGCACACTCATATGATTTTTCACAATGTGCAGCAGCAACCCTTGTGCCGCATCTTCCACCATGTCCAGCACACGCTCGAACCCGTCCGTGCCGCCGTAGTACGGATCGGGCACTTCCCATTCATCATGGCGTTCGGAAAATTCAAGGAACAGGCCGAGGTGGTTTTGCGCATCATCCGGACGCAAATGCTCGAGCATGACCAGATTCTGGTTATCCATGGCCAGTACATAATCAAAGCGGAAAAAATCCTGCGCCTCAACCTGGCGTCCGCGCAGCTTGCTCATGTCGTAACCGCGCCGTTTCGCAGCCTGTTGCGCACGCGCATCGGGTGCGGCACCAACGTGGTAATCATGCGTGCCGGCCGAATCAATATGCAGTCGCTCAAGCAGTCCTGCTTTCTCGGCGCAATTCCGGAACACCGCTTCCGCGGTGGGTGACCTGCAGATGTTGCCCATGCAGACAAACAGGACGCTTACTTTATCTTCTGTATTCATTGTATTCGACAGATCTGCCGCTGCATCCGGCGGCAACAATTTCACGCCCGTTCTTTCTGTCGCCTGTTTCTGCCGATTGCAGTGGTGATCGCTTCGTGCAAAGACTCCGCTTTTGCCGGCTTGTACAAAATCGTCAGTCCGGCATTCTTGGCAAGCGTATAGGTTTCTTTGCTGATATTGCCGGTAAACAGCAGCGCCGGTAGCTCGGCACCCCAGCGTTGACGTATCGCGGCAATCGCGTCGACACCATTCAAGGAACCTCTCAGCCCGAAATCCGAGATTACCAGCTCAACAGTATCATTCATGGTTTCGAGCTGTTTGATCATGTTGGCGGCAGAATCGGCAATCACCACTCTGCACCCCCACGATTGCAGGAGGGATTGCATTCCCGCACGTATGCTTCCCTCATTTTCAATGAATGCGATCAAGCGACCGGCCAAATCCGGAATCACTTGCGGTGGCAGCGAGTCAACTTCTTCCTCGACAATTGCCGCCTTGGCAAGCGGCACGGTTACCGTAAATGTAGATCCTTTGCCCGGTGTTGAAGTCAACGTGACTGGATGTCCCAGCAACCGTGCTGCGCGATCCACAATGGATAATCCCAGCCCCAACCCCTGCTGGCGGTCACGCTCCGGATTGTTGACCTGATAGAACTCGTCAAAGATCTTGGCACGTTGATCTTCCGCTATGCCGATGCCCGTGTCATGCACCTCGATCGCAAGCTTGCCTTGCCGATGACGACAGCCAACCAGAACGTGTCCCGCCTTGGTGTAGCGCAACGCATTGGAAATCAGATTGCGCAGAATTTGCACCGCCAGAATGATGTCGCTTTCAATCACCGCCGAGCTTGGCGAAAACTTCAAACTAATCCCTTTATGTTCCGCGATCGGGGAAAATTCCTTTTCCAGTTCGTCAAACAAGTTCTGGATGGAAAACGATTTTATTTTCACCCTGATGGTTTGACCATCCAGTCGTGAAATATCGAGCAGCCCATCCAGCAGACTGCACAAAGAACTGGTGGCCTGTTGTGCGTGTTCCAGGACATCCTTGCCACTGGGAGAAAGCTGCCGTTCGAATTCCAGTTGTTCCAGAAAAATCATCAACGCAGCCAAAGGCTGGCGCAAGTCGTGGCTGGCCGCCGCGAGAAAGCGGGATTTTGCCTTGCTGGCATTTTCCAGCAACTCATGCTGCCGCGACAATTCAGTCACCAGAAATTCATTATGAAAGCGCAGCCGCTGTGCTTCGAGGAAACTAAGATACTTCTTGTTACTCAGCACAATCTCAACCGGAATAAACAACAGCAACATCATGGCGAGCAGGAAATGCAGGCGGTCGCTAACAGTCAATAGCCAGAGGGCCGGCGGGGTGATGCTGCCCAACATGAACATGCGTGACGGAAGGACGAGAGATATACCTTCCGATATGGAAGCTGCCGCTACCACGGCGACTACGGTCAGCACAAAGAGCTGCAAGGTAATGGGCAGATGGGCCAGCATCGCCGTGGCCGATACTCCCCAGAAAATACCGGCCAATCCGGCGCTCACCGCCTGGCTGTGCGTCCATTGTGCGGAAGTGCGTTGTTCCGGCTTGCGATGGTATTGCCGGATCAGATAATCGCGGGCCAGGGTAACGAGATAGACAAGAATTAGCGCGGGCGCCCACGTCCACCAGGGCGTTTCCTCATACACAGCGAAGACCAGAATGGAAAAAACCAAAGCCCCGGTCCAGTTGAGATCATTGGCATCATTGAAAAATGCCTTGACCTGTTCGGCCTCGATTGCTTTGTTTTCGTTTTGCAAAATCGCTTGCTTGGGCATGATTCGAATTGTTACTCAAAGTATTTCCCGCTTATCACCGGGCTGGAGCGTGCATGCCAAGGGTAACATCCGGAGCAATATCTGTAATCCCCTCCGCTATCCATTCGGAAACAGCGGAGATTGTCGCAGCAGGATTGGCACCGACTGCGCCCGGCAAAACCGAACCGTCTGCAACATAAAGACCCTTGTAGCCGAATACCTGCCCGCGGTCATTTCCCGCACTGACCACGCCTTGCGCGGCATCCTGAGCCAAAGCACACCCCCCAAGCGGATGAACCGTGATGTTGTTCCGCACCGGCCATGTCCATGTCGGCAACGGTGTGAAGAAACTTGAGTCGGCAAACGCCTTGAATCTTTTTCCGCAGTCCACAATAGCCCGGTACAGCGGCATGCTGGGCGTCTGCGGCCAGTGAATATCCAAACGACCGTCCTTCAGCGACAGCACGCCATCGCTCTTGTCCTGTCCCATGCACAATAGCACGCTGCTGCGATAGGACAGATCACTCTGGAGAATTTCATGAAAGAGATCAGCGACCTGGCCGCTCCACTTCCCCCCGAACAGCGTTTGCATGACGCGCCGCCACAACCACTTGATCGCACGCCAGGCTTTTTTCAGCAACCCTATCGGGCTCAAGAATGGTTGCATGCCCTCAATGAACCAGGCCAGGAACGCCGGATAGCTGGCATCCTGCAAAATGAAGGCACGCTGCGGATCATGCGCCTTGAATAGATTGAAATCCGAGTACTGGGTAATTACCGGACCGTAGTTGGGATCGGCAGCCTTTTTTCCCACGGCAGCAAAAGAGACAAAATCGCCGTTGCCCGAGAAGTGCTTGCCCAGTTGTTGGCTGATACGCGGCAAGGTGCCATGCACATCGCGGCAACGCAGCAGCAATTCGTTGGTTCCCAGTGTTCCTGCGGAGACCACGACACGCCGGGTATCGACCCAGTCCGCGCCTTGATCGAGATCATGGTAATACACCCGATATCCATGCTCCCCGTCGGCAGCGGCATCCTCGTCTCCCTGTACATTCAGCGGAACGATTTTTTCAACCAGGGTGCCGGTCTGGATGCGGGCACCGTGAACATGCTCGGCGACGTGGAGATAGTTGAGATCCACGGAGTTCTTCGAATGCGTGTTGCAGCCCACATCGCATTCGCCGCAATAAGTGCATGAGGTTTGCGCTGCACCATAGCGATTCTTTTCCTGCAGGCCGATGGCAGCAGGTGAAGACTGCGGGTCTTTGTAGCTGTAATCGTTGCCGAAGAATACGCAGAGATCGGCGAGTTTGGATTCCCGCCCCTGCTTCCTGGCGAAATCCTGAAACAGTACGGTGCGGGTAACGTGGCGGCGCGCATCGTTTTCCCAGGATGGAATGGGGCGAGCGCCGAGAACGGATTTGGCCACTTCGTAATAGGGTTGCAGCGAATCCCGGTTTAACCAGGCAGGCCAGTTGGATGCAAAAACATGCGCGGGCGGTTCCAGAAATACATTGGCATAAATCAGCGAGCCACCGCCCAATCCGGCACTGACCACAGCATCAATTTTGGAGTAATTGCGGATGTCATACAGGCCGCGCAAGCCGTTACTGCGTATATGCTTGGGACGCTGTGCCTTGTCATCCGGATCACTCCAGAAATTGTCGGCCATCTGATGCGGCGAGCGCGGAAAAGAACCCATCGGGTAGCGCTTGCCACGTTCCAGCAGCAGCACGCCTTTTCCCCACTTCTGCGCCAGGCGGCAACAACTGATGGCACCGCCAAAGCCGCTGCCGATAACCACCGCCTCCAGCATTTCAGGAATTTCTCCAACATTCCGGCCTGAACTGTCCTGTTCCATTTCACCCTCCGATAAGTTGAACACAATTTTGGAGCTTGCTTACCACCGATCCAGACCGTCTCCCCAACTGGTGATATCGCGCAAGGTAAAACGATAGGCACTGTCATCTGAATTGGAATTTGCACTGCCTTGTACGATCAGGGCACGGCCGATACTGCGGCGGCGAAATCCCATATTGTCGAATTTCTGCACGATGCGATTGCGCCATGCGCCCAGATTGACATATGTGTAGTTGAGCCGTTCTTGCGGAGGGCTGTATTTAAGATCAACTTCCATCGTCACGTGAGTATGGCCCTCGGCATGCAGACGAAACCCGACAGGCCGGTAATCATCAAGAAATGCCGGCAAGCTGGAATAGGGTGTTTCCCCTTTCAAGTCCGATTTCCAAGCCATCAAGCGCATCAGGACGGTATCCACCCAGACCCAGCGCAGGCGGCTCAGGAATGAAATCACATACAACACAATTTTATTGCCCAGCGATGCAGTGCTGAAAGTTTCAGGATGAGCCAACCACGATTGCAGACTGTTGCGGTACTGATTGACCAACGTCAGGTACAGCAGCTGGGAATTCTGATCGTAGTGGTCGAGTTTCCTGGCTTCTTCCAGCAAGCGCACAACAGCTGCCGCCGCCGGGCGGTACAGGTCCATTTCGCGCAGCACGTGCTGGATGTGGTCTATCCCATCATCACGGGAACGATTGACAGCATTAGGGATGACATCGTGTTCGATTGCCAGCGTGGCATTCCAGATGAAATGCGAAAGCATCCCGCTGGCGATCGTATCGCCGAAACAGGGATCACTGAACGGCAAATATTGCTCCTGTTGCCAAAGCTGCGGCTGCCAGCCTTTGCAGGAATTCCAGCGCCCGGTACTGCGCGAATTGGTACTGTCGCGCCATTGGCCGTGCGTGGCGAACAGTCGCAGATGTGGTCCCGCAAAATAGAACGGCAGCAACGGCCAGGGTTCTGCGGGATCGCTGCCCATCTGCGTTGCCACCCAATTGCGGTATTCGGCACTCAGGTCGTCTGAGGTGAGTCCAAGGCATTGCTGGTAATAGATTGCCCGTGCCTCGGGCACGACCTGCAGCTCCTTGTCGTGGTTGCCCACGATGGGAATGAGCGTGACCCGCGAGGTCTTCTTTCTCAGGTTCTGCACCAGTTCTTGCAGATAGTGAAAAAATCCGGATGAAACGTCTGCGTCCACGGGGTGCTTCGCATGCTTCTCGACGACATCGTGCATGATGTCCAGCACAATCTTCTTGAAGTCAGGATTATCCCGCTGCCACGGATATACATTTGCGGCGGCCCATTTTCCGGAACGCAGCAGATCGACCACATCGCCGTTGAGTATCAGCAATATTTCGCTGGTGGCCGTGATCGACGCATCCAGCATCACCTCCAGTTCGCGGAAAAAACTCTCCCAGTCCGTCTCACTCGCCGTCTGGTTGCCAACGGTGCAATCGGTGCAATGAATATCACTGATCAGCACGCCGATGCGACTATCGGCTTCTGGATTGTCAGGCCAAAACACCAATCCGGATGGCGGTTGGCTATCAGTCATGGCTGTGCTCCCTTAAAAAGGTGATCAAGCGAGGGAAGATGTCTTCATGCACATTCTTGCCCATGAAAACATCCTGATGTCCGTAACCGGGGAATACCTGCAATTGGTGGCGCCCCGGCGTAATTTTTTCCAGACGCTGATGGCAAATGAGATTGGAATCCGTAAAGACGTGATTGTCCTGACCCAGCGTAAACAGGATAGGCGTCGTCATTGCACCCGCATCCTTGAAATAGTCGTCGGGAAGCGCCGCATAGCGAGGATCCTTCGGCGCAAACTTGATCGCTGTGTTGTTGTTCTTCACCATCTTCAGTACATGACGGTAATAGTGCACCCCGGTGCCGCCGAACAAGTCGCCCAGACGCTCATGAGTTTCCGCTGCGATATTGGCATGGTTATATACCGAAGGATGACCGTCTCCCCACATGAAACTCATCATGTGACACTCGGGCGAATCGCACTCCCGGTGTGCCAGATTGCTCACCAGCGCAAGCAATTTTCCCGCAAACCAACCCGGCTCGCGCCACCACGACGGGTTCATGTGTTCGATGCCGAGCAAACTCTCGACAGCCCAGGGTCCGACGGCGAGTTTCAACTTGGCCCAGGATGAAACATTGGGCGTTAATGCAACGCTGTTGAGGATGGCGCTGCTAACCCCGTGTATCGTATTCCCGAACAATCCCATCGCCACCGTCATTGCCCCGATGCAGTGAGCAACTATATGGATGCGGCGATTGGGACCGATGTGTCGGCGCAGCTCGGCCAGGGCGGCCGGATGATCGAACAGCGCCATGTCGTCGAAGGTGTAACGATGGCGCGCCAGGTTGTAGGGAAAACGGCAGCTGCCGCGGTAATCGAGCGCCCATACATCGCCGTAACCCTGATCGAGCAGTGTCTGCGCCAGATTCTGATGTTCAGGCATGATGAACATATCGGAAGAATTGGTCAGACCGTGGACAAGCAGCACCACGTCGTCGCAGGCGGATCGTTTGAACCGGGTTAGCTGTAACGTGAGGCCATCGACAGTGCTGAACGGATGCACCGAAATCTTTGCGTCACGAACGCCGTCATTGGTGAAGCGTGGATATTTGCGCTTGGGCTGATTGAGTGCCGGCGGAAGTGATGGACCGTAAACATCCCACAATTTTCCGGCGAAGAATTTGCCGAATTGCGCGATGCCTGCCAGGGTGGAACTGCCGTCGGGTGCAACGGCGCGCAATTGCCCCAGCACCTTGATGAAATCCTGCAAGCCCAGACCGATGATGCCGGTGATCCACGTCGTTGCCTGCGCTGCCTTGTCTGGATCGATGTGTCCGCGATAGATGTTGACGTAAAGCGTTGTCGTGTCTCGCCACAGATCGAATGGCGCATCATGCTGCACCTGCTTGACACCGACGAAAGTGATGGGCTCCTGCTGTGGCGTTGTGGCATACAACTGGTAGTACATTACCTTGCGGTTAAGGTCTGCGGTATCCGGGAGCAATTTGAAAACGCCCGATTGCACAGGGCATATGCCTCCGAGCAGGGGGCTATCTATCTCGCCGCTGAGCGTGCCCGCGTGCCCGGGGTCAGTCAGGAAAAGTTCAAGGTCCGGGATGAGCACCGAAACATTGATTGCCAGGGTATTCCCCGCCTTCTCGCCCTCAGCATAGCCATCGGCGAAGGTGGTCGCCTCCGCGCTGGCATAACCGTGCATCAATTCAGAGAATTCAATTCTTGTGCCGCCACCATCATTCGCCATATTCTTATTAAATCCTGAGTAGGTATGTTGATGTTTCGATACTGAATTTGCACCTTCTAAATATAGCCTACCACATTTTCCGAATATCCCTACACTCGCAACGGCAAAAAATAATGCCCGTTCGCACAGTTTCCTGGAGTAGATGCCTATATGGGATTTTGCAGGGTGGGCACGTTTGGGTGCCCACGCGGTAACTGGATTCCAGCCTACGCGGGAACGACGGAGGTTACAACGGGGAAAGAAACACGCTCTCGCGCAACTTCTTCAACTGGTCGCGCACCTGGGCGGCCTTCTCGAATTCCAGATTCTTCGCGGCCTGCAACATCTCTTTTTCCAGCCGCGCGATCTCTTTCGACACTTCCTTCTCGCTCATCGCCAGATACTTTGCCTCGGTCTGTGCTGCCTTAAGCGACGCGCGTTCGTCATCCACGTCATAGGCGCTGTCGATGATGTCCTTGATGCGCTTAACCACGGACTGCGGCGTAATGCCGTGCTCTTCGTTATAGGCCACCTGCTTGGCACGGCGGCGGTCGGTTTCGGAGATGGCTTTGCGCATGGACTCGGTGATGCGATCGGCATACAAGATCGCCTTACCGTGCAGGTGGCGCGCGGCGCGGCCTATGGTCTGGATCAGCGAGCGCTCGGAACGCAGGAAGCCTTCCTTGTCCGCATCCAGAATGGCTACCAGCGACACTTCGGGAATATCCAAGCCCTCGCGCAGCAGGTTGATACCCACCAGCACGTCGAACATGCCCAGGCGCAGGTCGCGGATGATCTCCACGCGCTCCACGGTTTCGATGTCGGAGTGCAGGTAGCGCACCTTGATGCCGTGCTCGGCAAAATATTCGGTGAGGTCTTCCGCCATGCGCTTGGTCAGCGTGGTAACCAGCACCCGTTCACCCACGTTCGTACGCAAAGTCACTTCGGACATCAGGTCGTCCACCTGATTGGTGGCGGGACGCACTTCGATGGCCGGGTCGATCAGCCCGGTCGGGCGCACCACCTGCTCCACCACCTGCCCCTGATGCTCGGCTTCGTAAGTGGATGGCGTGGCCGAAACGAAAATGCTCTGGCGCATGATCTTTTCGAACTCGTCGAAACGCAGCGGACGATTATCCAGCGCGGATGGCAGGCGGAAACCGTAATTGACCAGGTTCTCCTTGCGCGCCCGGTCGCCCTTGTACATGCCGCCGATCTGCGGAATGGTGACGTGGCTTTCGTCGATGATCATCAGAGCATTGGGCGGCAGGTAATCCATCAGCGTCGGCGGTGCGGCACCATCCGGACGCCCCGACAAATGCCGCGAATAGTTCTCGATGCCCTTGGTGAAACCGATCTCGGCCAGCATCTCCAGATCGTGGCGCGTGCGCTGCTCGATGCGCTGCGCCTCCACCAGCTTGTTCTCGGTGATGAAGAAGGCGATGCGCTCGGCCAGCTCCACCTTGATGGTTTCGATGGCGTGCAAGGTCGTCTCGCGCGGTGTCACATAATGGCTGGAGGGATACACGGTGTAGCGCGGCACGCGCGTCATGATGTGCCCGGTGAGCGGGTCGAACAGCGACAGCGATTCCACCTCGTCGTCGAACAACGTCACGCGCAGTGCGTTCTCGCTGCTTTCCGCCGGGAAGATGTCGATCACATCGCCGCGCACACGGAAGTGGCCGCGATTGAAGTCGATGTCGTTGCGCTCGTACTGCATCGCCACCAAGCGCTGGATCACATCGCGCTGCGCCATCTTCTCGTGCTCGCGCAGATGCAGAATCATGCCGTGGTAATCCACCGGGTCACCAATACCGTAAATGGCCGAGACGGTGGCGACGATGATGCAGTCCTGCCGCTCCAGCATGGACTTGGTGGCAGACAGGCGCATCTGCTCGATCTGCTCGTTGATGCTGGAATCCTTCTCGATATACACATCGCGCGACGGCACATAGGCCTCGGGCTGGTAATAGTCGTAATAGGAAACGAAATATTCCACCGCATTATCGGGAAAGAAATCGCGCAACTCGGAATACAACTGCGCCGCCAGCGTCTTGTTCGGCGCCATCACAATCGCCGGCCGTCCGGTGCGCGCGATCACGTTGGCGATGGTGAACGTTTTGCCGGAACCGGTCACGCCCAACAGTGTCTGGTACGCCAGACCGTCATTGATGCCCTCCACCAGCTGCGCGATGGCCGTGGGCTGGTCGCCTGCCGGTTCGAATGGCAGGTGCAGGAGGTAGGGGCTGTTGGGAAAGGTGATGGTTTTCATGGTCAGCTGGGTATTGTACGGGGAATGGGTGGATTGCCAAACCATGCAGACAGAATGCTGACATACGAAGTGCTATAACCATTTAATCATCCTTGACAATGCACACTACAATAGGTGACATTGCTGCTCCAAAAATCTGTTTTCTAAACTGCGTTAGCCCCTTATATTTCTTTCTTTCGTTAACTTATGACAACACCACTTTACGAAGCAGCGATTGCAAAAACTGAATTGAACGCGCCGCTACAAAGTGCTCGCCGCATTGGTTGGCTCATTCTCTGCATGTGCGTCGTGTTTGTAGTTGCAGGCACCCTGTGGCTATTTGTTCTTTATATCGCGAGCCTGGTTGAGCTACCGGGGGCCTACGCAAGCTTCGCGAAATCGATATCTGAGTCCCAGGATATTTCTGTTCTCAAACAGGTCTGCTTATCACTCACGAAACTGGATGAAGCTGATCGGATATCACGACGCAATTGGATCGTCTGGGCACCAGCACTAGGTTTGGCTCTGGCCGTTATATGCGCGTCCCTGTCTGTGTGGCTACTGGTAACGATCAAGCGAATCGAGAAACATCTAACCAGCCAGCGTAGGTCGCAATAACCAAAAGGCATTGCGCCGAAAGGAAGACATCAACACATCCGGTGCAATGCGCTACGCTTATTGCACCCCACACAAATGTTGCACAATTGCATCTTAAAGATGATTCACAAATTCTGTTAGCCGCAGAAAGGATTTCAATTGAACATCACACGCACAATAGTTCTGTTGATCCTCGCCCTTGCTCTTCCCGGTTGCGGAAAGCCTGTTCCCCCGGAGAAGTCCGCATACGTCGGTGAATGGCAAGAGAAGGCCATGTACCTGCTCATTACCCAGGACGGCTCCGTCCGTTACAAGCGTCTGAAAGGTGGAGTCACCACTACTATCGAAGGTCCACTCAAGGGCTTCAACGGAGACAACTTCGAGGCAGGTATCGGACCGCTGGCAACAACATTTGTTGTCAGCAAGCCTCCATACCAGGATGGCGACAAATGGAAGATGGTGGTCGACGATGTGGTACTGACCAGGACCGCTCAGTGATAGCGCGGTAGGATGGGTTGAGCAACGCGATGCCCATCGTTTGGATTGTTGGGTATCGCTGCGCTCAACCCAACCTACTTGCTTTATCATCAGAAATTAGTGGGCACACGTTTGTAACAGTTTTCAGCACTCACAAGCAGTCGGAGATTCATCATGCTCGAATTCTTCAACCATTACCTCTTCCTGCCGACGCTTGTTGTCATCATCTTGCTGGTACCGCTCCTGAGCAGGACTCGGCGCGTGTGGCAAACTCAGCGTATCCCCGCAACCTATAACCTGCAGCCCGTCGAACTGGCATCCGCAGTCGCTGCGCACGATCAGAAGGCACCGGACGTTAATGAAGCAATGGCGGCGCTAGGCTTTGTGCCTGTTACCGCATCGGAGATCAGGAAGCCCAATTCGCTGGTGTCGTTTGTATTGCTGCGCAACCCGGATGACTTGTCGGTTGCCAACGTCACCGTCGGGAGTAACAGCAAGAGCTCCACCACCTATATCGAATTCACCCAGGAATTCACCGACGGCACTTCGCTGAACGTGAACTCCAGCCCCAGGGTCGGCGTGTTCCCCAAGGAAGCGCGCAAGCCGGTCTACCGCTTTCCGACCATGTCCGTACCCGAGCTTTATGCAGCGTTCTTGAAGTTGCGCGCGGGACTTTCGTCGGGCCGGTCGCCCGTGCTTTCGCTGAGCATGGAAGACCCGGTTGCCGACCTTTGCTGCAAGCTGGATGAGCAGACGGCCAGACTTGTTGCCAAGGGCTATCTCCACCGCTCCGTTGATGAAGGGACGCATCGCCTCACCTTTAAGGGAGCATTCTCGTTCACCTTCAAACTGACTTCGCCGTGGAGCGAAATGATCAATCTGGCGGAACGCGCCTCATCGCACCGTGCGCTTGAGGCGGCCTAGTTTCAGGGCGGTCGGTCTTGATCCATGTTTCCTTAACATAGCTCTTGTTTAATCCTTATAAATCATTAAACGAAAGGTAAATCATGATCTATAACTGGGACGGCGATTGCATAGTCAACGGTTGCGCGATAGAAAAAAAACGTTTTGTCATTGGCTCCAGGAAGGCGATCACCACCGATATCCGGGAGTTCGTCTCTCCTGTTGATGATGTGATCATCAAAAACACGCTCAAGGAACTGGTACTAAACCACCATCTTCCCAAGACGACGAATCCGGGTGACTTCGACAAACGGGCGATGGTCATCTGGGACTATGTCGCCAGAAATGTGACTTACAAGTTCGACAGGAAGTCGCAGGGCAAAGCCGATTTCTGGCTGTTCCCTTCCGAAGTGCTCACCTTGAAAGAAGGCGATTGCGAGGACAGTTCCTGCCTTCTTGCCAGCCTGTTGATCGGGAGCGGGATAAGTCCCTTCAACGTTCGGATTGCACTCGGTGAAATGCGTGGCAAGAACGGCAAGTCCCTGGGCGGACACTGCTGGGTGACGTACAAGAATGAAGCGGGCAGATGGTGTCTGCTGGAAAGCACTTTTGACAGGGCGCCGTGGAACATGCCGGCCGCGGAACGTTTCACCGATGGCGGCGATGTCAGCTATCTGCCTTTTTATGTTTTCAACAATTACCACCTCTGGGCAATCTACCATGACGAGGCCGACAGAAAGCTGGATTTCAAGGCGTTCATCGCAGCGCGCCAGAAGATGCATGACTTGCGCAATCCATCATTTGCTTCCGGCGGCTGGCTATCGGTAATCACGGGAGATCACTCACCCGGCCACGTTGAACTGACTACCGAGGTATTGAAGACATTCAATTTTTCATACGATGCAATATCCGTCGTTAGCGATGCTGCGCAGGACCCGGATTTTTACGAATGGGATCACCCGTATGCGCATGCCCAGACTGCAAGCAGCGACAGCAACGGCACGACCAGTGAGTCCGCGGGTAAAGCCATTGGCAGATACCTGAAGTGGCTGAAAGCGCGAATTGATCGCATCTATCCAGAAGCGGCAAAATCACCGGATCACGGTCTTTTCTTTCTCGGCTATGTCCTGCATGGCATTCAGGACCTGGCAGCCCACCAGGGTGTGACCAATGCACAGCACTCCTATGAGTCGTATATCAACCCCGGCGCAAACGGTATTGATTGTGACCACAACGACGATAACAGGACGAAAGCAAAAGAGTACACCGCCGAGTTCCTGAAACGACTGGAGGCCGGGAACAAAGCCCTCTTCGCGAAGATGAAAACTTACGATGCCGGATTCAGCATCTTCGATGCCAAGGTGTCCAAAGAAGAAAAATGCCAGTTGCTCAAGGTGAAGGATTGGGATCTTTCAGTCTCGGCCTATATGACCTACAAAGGGCTGGCCAAAAAGTACGAAAAGGTAAAAGACAGCAATCCTCGAATCGTGTGGAACAGGGATGACGTGTTCTTCAATCGGGTACTCATGCTCGTGTGAAGAAAGGCAACCAACTGGAAGCCTGGCAAAGCGGGAGGGGCTGTTGATCCCTCGAAACAACCTTCCCCCGCAAGGCAATAGACACGGGTAACTTCAGGCTGCCTTGTCTGCGAACAAGATATAACGACAATCTTCGAGATACCTGCCTGCAGATCGCCTATGGATAAGGCTTGCGGGCATGCATTAGTTATTACCACACTCGCGGCCAGGGAATTGCTCTGCACTCGCTAAAGTATTTCCGTTCACTGCCGATGAATAATATATTGATGGTTACCTGGTAATGGGAGTTGGTCATGACAACAATTTCAAGCCTGTCGTCCAGCATTCTGCAAAATGCATTGAATCAAACGACTAACTCAACTGCCAGCCAGTCTCAGTCGGCTGGTTCGCTCAATTCCACGCTGGCGCAGATTTTCTCTGCATCCGACAACACAACGCTCAGTTTGGGCAGCAACTCATCAACGCCATTAACCTATAACTCGACGGGCAAGATGACGCAGACCCAGGCCGAGCAATTGGTACAAGCCATCGATGCCAACGTTGCAAGTACGATAAGCGAATTGTTTGGCAGCAGCTCATCCAGTTCCAGCAACTCGTCTACCTCAACACTGTTTGATCTGATGGGCTCGTCCTCCACATCCACTTCAAACAGTTCGGACCTGTCATCTCTCCTGAGCGCTGCCTACCCGTCGACAGCTTCTTCCAACAATCCCACACAAATAATTCTGAACGCCATCGCTTCATCGCAAAACACAGTTACCAAGACCCTGGGTTCGCTATAGAGAGTTAACCGGCTCAACACCGCATTACTTTCCGCAAGTCAATAGGCACGGGCATATTCAGGCAGCATGGAAGCTGATCTGGTTGCGCCCTGACTCCTTCGCCCGATACATCGCCTTGTCAGACCACTTGAGAACA
Organism: uncultured Sideroxydans sp.; assembly: GCA_964404355.1. GTDB lineage: Bacteria > Pseudomonadota > Gammaproteobacteria > Burkholderiales > Gallionellaceae > Sideroxyarcus. The sequence continues at coordinate 19,360 of CAYOJU010000024.1, forward strand.
TTTTCTGCACTTGCATCGTTGTGGAACAGCGCAACGCCAATGCTGGCGCCAACGTTCTGATGAGTGATCGTCTTCGCTGTTCCTTCTTCGGGATTGGAGGTCAGCAGATATGGCGCTGTCAGGGCAATGTGAATCTTTTCCGCGACGATACGGGCCTCTTTGGCACCTTCGGTTTCGTCTGCGGCCAATTCGCTTAGCACCACCACGAATTCATCTCCACCAAAACGTGCCACGGTATCCACTTCACGCACACAACCGGCGAGACGACGGACAACCTCCACCAGAAACAGGTCGCCCACTTTGTGACCGTATTTATCGTTGAGCGGTTTAAAGTTGTCCAGATCGAGGAACAACACTGCGCCATAACGACCACTGCGTTTGCAGGCTGCGATGGCTTGCTCAAGACGGTCATCCAGCAGCCGTCGATTGGGAAGTTGAGTCAAGGTGTCGTAGAAAGCAAATTCCTTGATTTTCCGCTCCACAATTTTGCGCTCGGTAACATCATGAGACACAACGACCACACTCTGCGGTTTGCCTTGACGATTCTTGATCAGTCCGCTGCTGGATTCCATGTAACAAATGCCGCCGTTTGGCAGCAGGAACCGATATTCCGTCCGCAGTCCGACTCCGCGCTGCAAAGCGTCGGTGAAGACTTGCCTCACGCGTTCACGGTCGTCCGGGTGTATTTCGGCGAAGGAGTCCGTGCCTTTCAAGGCGTTCACGTCACCAAAAAGCCTGGCAAAGGAAGGACTGTTGTAGATTCGCCGACCTTTCAGATCCAGCACCGCAATGAAGTCCTCGACATTCTCAGCAATGAGGCGAAAGAACGCTTCCTGTTCCGCCAGTTCCTTGTCTGCCTTCTCGCGCCTGACGATTTGCTTTTCCAGTTCCTCATTAAGCTTATTTACCTGCGCTTCTGATTTCTTGACTTCATCCAACTCTATTTTGAATTTCTGGCGGAATCGATGCATTGCCTCTATCGAAAAGGACACGATGATGCCGTCAGTCAGGAACACCATGTTTGACCAGAAAGCGAAATGGACCGCCTCCATTGAAAAAGAGTAATACGGCGGTGTAAGGATAAAGGTGGCGAGAACCAATCCAATTACCGTGGCGAGCATCCCGGACTTGTATCCGCCAAAGATTGCGGAGAGCGTGACGGCCGGGAAGAAGGTAACGTACTGCACCCCTGCACTGACGGGCGCTATCGCCAAACGCACAAACAGAGCCACCCCCATCAGCGCAATCGCCAATAGATAGGCGAAGATGCCATCGCGTCTTCTTGGAACGAGAAAAGGAAACCTGAGAACAAATCCCTGTCTCAAGCGATCCGCGACTGCTGTCAGGTGTTCATACATGGGCAAACTCGGCAGGCACAAAATGCATGAGATGTCAGCCTACACCTAATTTGTGGATGTAATAGTGAAAACGGTTAGATCGGCCCTTGTCCTCCCTGCAACAAGAAGGGTCTTGGACCGACCATCACAATTTTCGCAGGGTTGCGTTCGCAACAAACAGGTGCCTGCCGAAGTCGAGTTCTCTTGGCCTATGCATACATCGATTGCCTTATTGACTTTTGACCTGCGCCAACCATAATAACCAAGCAGTATTCTCAACCAAGAAATCCGCGCTACAAACGCACTTGTCACATAAGGAACACCTATCAGTCGAAGAACTATTTCTTCGATTTAAACAATTCAAGCGAGGTGTCCAGGACCATCAGTTCTACCTTCACAACAGACCAATAACACGGAGGGTATTATGAAAAGTTCAATTGCCAGATTACTTGTTACTTTCATTGCAGCCATTGCCACTTCCGGCGCTTTGGCAGATCCGCAGTTTTCTTCCGTCATCGCTTTTGGTGACAGCCTTTCCGACAACGGAAATTATTACCGCCTGGTTAATAAATTGACACCGCTTACACCACAGGACGGATCGCCGCCGCTCCCGTATTTCTATGGCCGTTATTCCAATGGTCCGGTCGCAGTGGAACTCCTTGCGGCCAATCTCGGGTTGACCCTTCATGATTTTGCGGTCGGTGGCGCAACCAGCGGGCTGACCAATGACGATCCACGATTCCCGCGGTCGGGCGTACTGGGTCAAGTGCAGGACTACGTAGCGGCGAATGAAAGACTCGATGAAGATGCGCTCTATGTCGTGTGGGGTGGCGCAAATGATTTTCTTGGTGCCACGAATCTTGGCGCACCCGGTGTGGCTCAGGCGGTCATCGGCAACGCAATCAACAATCTGACCCAGTCCATTGGAATTTTGTATGCACATGGTGCCCGGCACTTCCTCGTGCCAAACCTGCCGGATCTGGGATTGACGCCGCTCAACCAGGGAGCACAAGCGGCGCAAGCGACTTACCTTTCTGCACTCTTCAATCAAGCCTACGCTGCAGCCCTGCAGGCGCTTGGCCAGCAACTGAGATATTCAGATATTCACACGGTCGATGTCGCTGCATTGCTGGAGAAAGTCGCCGCCAACCCGGGGTTTTACCAGTTCCAGAACGTGACCGATAAATGCGTCGGCGATCCAACCTATTTTTGTATTTTGAACTCGTTCAACAGCGGACCGGCCGCTGGCTTCCTGTTCTGGGATGACGTTCATCCCACGGCATCCGCCCATGCGCTGCTTGCAGGTCAATTCGCTGCTGCAGTAGCAGCAACCGGCGTTAACAAGGCACCGGAACATGCGCAGGACAAGGACTGGCTGACACGCGTGCGGGAAAAGCACTAAGCTGAGCGGATGCATGCGTCGCGGCATACCGGTTGATTGCGCAAGCCCCCTTGCGTCTACAACCACGCCGCGCCGCGCACACCGCTGGAATCGCCAAAGCGGTGCTTCACCAGTTTGGTATCTACCCTATCTGAAAATACCCAACGCGCCCATATCCTGGGCACGTTCGTATACAGCCGTTCGATGTTGGACATGCCGCCACCCAGCACGATGACGTCCGGATCGAGAATGTTGATGACGTGCGCGAGGGAGCGTGCAAGGCGGTTTTCGTAGAGTTGCAGGCTGCGCTCGCAGGCGAAATCCCCCTCCTCCGCACGCGCCACAATTTCTTCGGCGCTCTCCGAGGTGTTCGTCTCGCGCTGATACTGTTGCACCATGCCCGGCCCGGAGAGGAACGTTTCGATGCAGCCTTGCTTGCCGCAATAGCATGGCGGGCCGGGAAGTTCGTCCGCTTGCGGCCAGGGCAGCGGGTTGTGGCCCCACTCGCCGGCGATACCGTTGGGACCGGTAAGGACGTGGCCGTTGACCACAATGCCTGCGCCGACGCCGGTGCCGAGGATGACGCCGAACACGACAGGCGCACCTGCCGCGGCCCCGTCAGTCGCTTCGGAAAGCGCGAAGCAATTGGCATCGTTGCTGATTTTTACCGGGCGTTGCAACAGGGATTCGAGGTCTTGCAGAATGGGCTTGCCGTTGAGCACCACCGAGTTGGAGTTCTTGAGGTGGCCGGTCGCACGGGAGAGCGAGCCCGGTGTGCCGATACCGACTGAGCCGCGCTGGCCGAGTTCCGCTTCGGCATCGTGAACCAGCACGGCAATGACGTGCAATATCGCAGCGTAATTCCCGACTGGGGTGAACACGCGGCGGCGCAGGAGTTCCTTGCCGCCATCGTCGAGCGCGATGATTTCGGTTTTGGTGCCGCCGAGGTCGATGCCGAGTCTCATGACTTGTCCGCTCCCACTTGCAGCCAGAACGTCACCGGACCGTCGTTGATGAGGCTCACTTTCATGTCTGCGCCAAACACGCCTGTCTCCACACTGGTGTGCCGTTCCTGAGCCATAGTCACAAAACTGGCGAAAAGCTCAGCACCTTTCTCCGGTGCGGCAGCGGACGAGAAACTTGGGCGTGTGCCTTTGTGCGTATCGGCGGCGAGCGTGAATTGCGGCACCAGCAGCAGTTCGCCACCAATGTCGGTGAGCGACAAGTTCATTTTTCCTTCGGCGTCGGGAAAGACGCGGTAACCCAGCAGGCGGTCGAGCAGGCGCTTCGCGGTTGTCTCATCGTCCTGCTTTTCCACGCCAACCAGTACAAGCAGACCTCGCCCGATCTGCCCGACCGTACGGCCCTCCACGACCACGCTTGCTTCGCTTACGCGTTGTATCAGTCCGATCATGTCCTCAATTCTTCACAAAAGAAATCTGTCATGCGAGATTTTACTCATTAACGGGATCATGGGTACTTCCGGAACGCAAACATGACTCGCTGTGTCTCAGCAGGTAGCCAGTCTGGTACGTGCCACGTTCCGTTAAGACCATTATCAGAATAGGTACATACCCACCTGACACACTCGCCGCGCTGTACTACACAAGAATGAAATCCGCGTGTGTCAGCGAAGTGAACGGGTTTCGTCCCGGCTGTCTTAGTGCAAGAAATTCTCCACCTTAATGGAGGCACCATGACATCAAGTTCATCCTGCGAACATCTCAAGACAATTGACTCCGTCAAGCACGCGAAACGTCATGTGTGCGAAGAATGTATCAAGACTGGTGACGAATGGGTTCATTTGCGCACCTGCCAGGCTTGCGGCACAACGCTGTGTGCGACAGTTCACCCAACCGCCACGCCACCCGGCATGCTCAGGCAAGCGGTCATCCCGTAATCGCTTCGGCCGAACCAGGGGAGAAGTGGCTTTACTGCTATCCGGATGACGCCTTCATGGAGTACTGAAAGTCACATCACAGGAGAGATCATGGACACTCAATCAGAACCAAGCCTTGAAACATGGCCAAGTCTTCCACTTGAAGCCTGGAGCGAAACCTGTGCGACGTTGCATCTTTGGACGCAAATCGTCGGCAAGATCCGGCTTGCGCAAACTCCCTGGATCAATCACTCATGGCACGTTACGTTGTATGTCACCGCCAGGGGACTCACCACAACCCCTATTCCGTATGGGCACTGCGTATTCCAGATCGATTTTGATTTTATCGCGCATCGTCTGATCATCCAGGTCAGCGACGGCAGCGTGGGAGGCTTTCCGCTGCAGCCAATGTCTGTGGCAGCATTCTATAAGCACCTGATGCTGGAAATGAACAGGCTTCTGCTTCCCGTAAGCTTGCGCGCGATCCCCTGTGAAATCGCCGACCCTATGCCGTTTGAATTGGACAAAACGCATTGCGCGTATGATCCGGAATACGCCTTGCGCTTCTGGCAAATCCTGGTTCAGGCTGACCGCGTCTTCAAAAAGTTCAGATCACGCTTCACAGGCAAATGCAGCCCCGTGCACTATTTCTGGGGTGCCCCGGATCTTGCCGTTACACGCTTCTCCGGTCGATCGGCGCCACCACATCCGGGCGGCTTCCCTGGCCTGCCGGACTGGGTGACCCGCGAAGCCTACTCGCATGAAGTCAGCAGCTGCGGATTCTGGACAGGGGGCGGCGCGATTCCCTATGCGGCGTTCTATTCCTACGCCTATCCCGAACCCGCCGACTTCGCCGAAGCACCGATCAAACCAGCCGCCGCTTTCTACAGCAAAGATTTTCGCGAGTTCATCTTGCCCTATGAAAGCGTGAGACAGGCAGTATGGCCGGATGAGACGCTGCTCGAATTCCTGCAGACGACTTATGAAGCCGCAGCCAATCTGGGGAAGTGGGATCGTGCATCGCTGGAACGCGATAAGGATCCGCTTGCGCTGACTGGCATTGCCAGACAATAACGTCGAAAAATAATTGCTTCGCTCCCATTCAGGAGATTGATCATGAAATTTGACGAGGAAAAATACCTGATCTCAAAACCTCGAGCGCGAGTGATCGTCCTTACGGCCGATCAATTTGAGGACATTGAACTCTTCGTTCCGTCAGGAAGTGATGCGAATGATCAACGGCATAAAGAAATAATTTATTCACTAAACCCTGCAGTCTATATTTGAAACCAGACGCCTAATCTTCGTACTGCCTGTGGAGGAAATCATGCCTAGAGCTATCTGGAACAAACAGGTGATCGCCGAGGCACCGACTGGTGAAATCCACCGCATTGAAGGAAATGTCTACTTTCCTCCCTTCTCGGTAAGACGCGAATTCTTGCGCCCCAGCAGAACGCATACCCACTGCGGGTGGAAGGGAATTGCCAGTTATTACAATCTTGAGGTTGACGGCACCGTGAATGTGGATGCAGCATGGTATTACCCTGAACCTTTGGCGCAGGCTGCCCGCATAAGAGACTACATTGCCTTCTGGCATGGCGTCCAGGTGGAGGACTGACGTGACGATGAATGATGCCGCATTGATCGATCGTTTCAAGACGGTCCGCGCCAGATCGGAGTCGCTGTGCGCGGCGCTGGAGGTCGAGGACTACTGCATCCAGGCCATGGAAAATGCAAGTCCGCCAAAATGGCATCTGGCACATGTCACCTGGTTTTTCGAGATGTTCATCCTGGTTCCGTTCGCCAGGCAGTACCGCATGCTCCATGACGAGTATGCGCATCTGTTCAATTCCTACTACGAAACGGCAGGCACCTTCTTCCCCAGGCCGCAACGCGGCATGCTGTCCCGCCCCACGGTGGCGGAAGTGTATCGCTATCGCAGCCACGTCAATGACGCACTGTTGAATTTATTGGCCAGTCTGCCGGAAGCACACGCAACAGAGATTCTGGAGCGCGTTCGGCTGGGTATCGAGCATGAGATTCAGCATCAGGAGTTGTTGCTGATGGATACCTTGTACAACTTCTCCATCAATCCGCTGCATCCCGCTTATCACAGCATTTCAATTTCGGCTGCGATCACGCCGGTTCCCGACATGGGATGGAAGGAATTTGCCGGCGGTATCGTCGAGATCGGTCACAACGGAAACGGGTTTTCCTATGACAACGAGCTTCCCAGACATCGCACACTATTGCAGGATTTTCGCCTCGGCACACGACTGATCACCAACGCGGAATATCTGGCCTTCATCGAGGACGGCGGTTATCGGCGTGTCGACCTGTGGCTTTCCGACGCGTGGCGCACTGTCAACGCCCAGCAATGGCAAGCGCCCCTGTACTGGTTCAAGAAAGGCAGCGACTGGAAGCACTTTGACTTGACTGGAGCGCATGCCCTGCGCGCGAACGAACCTGTATCGCACCTGAGTTATTACGAAGCGGATGCGTATGCCCGCTGGGCAGGCAAGCGGTTGCCGACCGAGGCGGAATGGGAGCATGCTGCCAGCACGCAACCAGTTAGTGGCAACTTTCTGGATGCCGGCTTGTTTGTGCCCCTTCCGGCACAGCTTATGGGTTTACGGCAAATTTACGGCGACCTGTGGGAGTGGACTCAGAGCGCTTACCTGCCCTACCCGGGATTCCGTCCATTGCCCGGCACGTTGGGCGAATACAACGGCAAGTTCATGAGCGACCAGATGGTGTTGCGCGGCGGGTGCTGTGTCACGCCACAGGATCACATGCGCGCCAGCTATCGCAACTTTTTCCGCGCGGCAGACCGCTGGATGTTCTCCGGTCTGCGTTTGGCTGAGGATGCGCTATGAACGTCCCCTCGTCCTCATCCCTGGTCGTACCAGACGAAGACGAATTTCTGGTTTGCGTGCGCGCAGGATTGCGCCAACAGCCAAAAACCATCCCGCCCAAATTTTTTTACGACGCACACGGTTCTCATCTGTTCGACTTGATCTGCACCACGCCCGAGTATTACCCGACGCGTACCGAAACCGGCATCCTCAAACGCTACGGTGCTGAAATGGCGGAGCTCATCGGCACTTCCTGCATGCTGATCGAATTGGGCAGCGGCAGCGCCGCCAAGACGCCGTTGCTGCTGCAACATCTGGCCGATGATGCCACGTATGTGCCCGTCGACATTTGCAGGCCAAATTTGCGGCAAAGCACGCAACGTCTGCAAGTAATGTTCCCTTCCATAAAGATGCAACCGCTATGCATGGACTACACGCAAATACCTGTACATGCGCTCAAGGGCCATTTCAGCCAGCGGCGTGTCATTTTCTTTCCCGGTTCCACGATCGGCAATTACACGCCGGAAGAAGTCATTCAATTGCTCCGTCATTTCGCGAGGCTGGTTGACCGCAATGGCGCATTGCTGATCGGTGTGGACTGCAAGAAATCGCCGGAAGTACTCCATGCGGCGTACAACGACGCCGCGGGATACACGGCCGCATTCAATCTCAATCTGCTGACACGCATGCGGCACGAATTGGGCGCCCATCTGGATGAAGAGCAGTTTGTGCACTATGCATATTACAACGCGGCATTAGGTCGCATCGAGATGCATCTGGTCAGCCGCCGCGATCAGGCCATTCGTCTTGGCAATGAGATATTTCCGTTGAAAGAAGGCGAAACCATCCACACCGAAAATTCGTACAAATATACTGCGCACGAATTCCGGCAACTTGCTCACGCAGCAGGCTGGTATCTCAAAACGACGTGGAGTGACCATGATGGACTTTTCAACGTACATTACCTGAGCCTGTCAGCCATCGAACCGCGCCACTTGATACTTCAGGCGCACGACGGCTGGCCGCGCTAGCACTCAACCGGGGTTATCCACCGAAAACAGGCTCCACGGGTAGGTAATGAACAGCTGGCTTTGCGTCCCTTCCCGTCCTTTGGCAAGGTCGAAGCGGATGACAACGCCGGACAGGATCACACGCGCCCCGACGCCATAACTTTCGTGTCCATTCTTGAATAGCTGGCCGAATTCATTCGCAACCATGCCCCGCTCCCAGAATGCGGCCAGCTGGATGCCGGTGCGCACGCCCTTGGCCAGATAGATGTTGAACGGTGTGCGTTCATCCGTCAGGTTCCAGCGGTACTCCACCCCGTAGAACAGTGCCTGCCCGGCGTAGAAACGGCCGTTGTCATAAGAACGCAGTCGCTGTGTTCCACCCAACGGAGTGGCAGTGCCATACTGGTTGTTTTCCAGTTTGCCCGCAAGCAGGCTGGCTTCAGCTGACAGACAGTTATTTCGAACTGGCCCGGCAGTATATTGCTTGCAGTTCAACCCATATCGCTGTTGTAACGTGGCGTAGTCAGTAATGCCCTGGTGGGTGATCTGGGCTCGGGAGTAGAACAGGTTGAATACCAGCGTGTCCCATTTGCGCATCGGCGCATAACCGGTGAGATTGTAGTCGTTGACGTAATACTCGCTGTCGTCCGCATAGCCGTGGTATGGCAGTCTGCTGGAAAACTCGAAACGTCCGCCCTTGCGCGGATCAAGCCGGTCGTCAGTCAGATCAATGGAACCGCCCAGGGTGTAGTAAGTACCGCTTTTCCAGCTGGTATCCAATCCGACAAAGGCCTGGTTGTTCTTGTCCAGCACCTCGATAAAATGATTGCGCCCTTTCAGGGCGCGCGCAAACATTTCATAACGGCGTTCATCGAACGTCAGTGTCAACTGTCCCAGTACGTATTTCCCTTCCACCTTGGGGTAAATCACATCGGATGAACTGGAATTGGCACCGGAATTATAGGATGTGGTCGTAAGAACGTAGTCGTTGTAGCCCACATCGAGAATCAGCCGCTGTGGCAATACATGGTAATCGAGCAAGGCCAGACCGGTTGCCTTGATGTCGCCGCGCACGTAGTAGCCGATGAAGTCGGTATCGCCGCAGCCCATATTGGACACAGTGACACCAAGCCCGGTTGCTTTACCCATGCCGGGTATCTCGCCTGCGATCGGAAAAATATAGTAGGCAAAGTCCCGACCAAACTGCTCCTTGCGCCGCTCAACCACGTCGGCAAAACATACACTGCTGACCATCGTCAACAGCAGTACCCGGCTCAAGAACGTTCTGATTTCCAGATGCACGATGAATCCTGACTGCTCGAAGGTCTGTCACGGCTCGCGGATGATTCTATTCGACCACTTGGTTACTGAAATTTACAGCAGGCTTGCAAAACCGTGTCTATTCCCGAGATTATCCGAATATCCGCACGGCAGTGTATGCGCGATTGCCAAATTCCGATACAAGGCAGATACTGCCAAAAGAAATCGCAAGATGAATGGCTGCTCCGATCCCTCACAGAAATGAGACAGCATG
>CAYOJU010000025.1:0-24965 GCA_964404355.1 uncultured Sideroxydans sp.
AGAGCGGCGTTGCCGCTGCCAGGAAAAGAACCGCCACGCACAGCATGCCGAGGAAATGCGGGCGCGGGATGTGGAGCGTGGTGACGCCGTAGCTCAGCGAGAACACCGTGGTGATGTAGAACAGCGCGTAACACACCACCATGAGCAGTGCGCCCAGGATCAGCGGCTTGGCGTGATGCGCGAAGAGTTGCGTCAGCGGAATTTTGTTATTGTTCGTACTCGCTACTTTTTCCCCGTTCGCCCTGAGCTTGTCGAAGGGTTGAACGGCACGCCCGTCGCAAAGTCTGTCCGGCGCGCCGTTCGTTCCTTCGACAAGCTCAGGACGAACGGAGTTGGCTTGCAGCATGGCTTTAAGAAACACCGGTGTCTCCGCCAACTTGAGCCGCACGTAAAGGCCGATGACAACCAGCACCGCACTCGCCAGGAACGGAATGCGCCAGCCCCAGGCCCGGAACTCGGCATCGTCGAGCACTTGCGACAGCAACAGGAAACTGCCGACCGCAAACAGGAAGCCCACAGGAGGCCCCAGTTGCGGAAACATGCCGAACCAGCCGCGTTTGCCCTTTGGTGCATATTCCGTTGCGAGCAAGGCAGCCCCCGCCCATTCGCCGCCGAGGCCGATGCCTTGGCCAAAGCGCAGCAGGCATAGCAGCGCAGGTGCAGTCCAGCCAACCATCTCGTAACTCGGCAACACGCCGATCAGGATGGTGGAAACGCCCATCACCAGCAGTGTGGCCACTAATGTTGTTTTGCGCCCGATGCGGTCACCGAAATGGCCGAACAGCAGGGCGCCGAAAGGACGCGCGATAAACGCGATGCCGAAAGTGAGGAAGGCGTTCAGCGCCTGCACCGCCGGATCGCTGTTGGGGAAAAAGATCGGCCCGATCACCATTGCCACGGCGAGGCCGTAGATATAGAAATCGTAGAACTCGATGGCGGTGCCGATGAAGCTGGCAAAGGCGATGCGGGCAATTGAGGGTATCATTATCATTTGGTGCATCAATAATATATTTCGTATTTGGTGCCTTGTAGTGTCACTATGGGCCGCAATTTACGTCCTTCTGGACTCGGTCGCTATATTGGAAACGCATACCATCAACCGTTCCACCCATCATCCCGCAATAGCTTCTTTGCGCGTCGCTGTGAAAAGTTAAGCCATGTGAGCCATGCGAAATTGTTATGCAGTCGGATTTGCTTTGTTCATTACAAAGAATTAGTTTGCCATTGACGATTTTTGCGACTCCCTCTCCTGAGCAAACGTATCCTTCATGAGAGTCGTGGCGATCAAAATTTATTAGTGCTGTGTCATTGGATTGTTTCTTGATCGATAAACAGTTGCAACGACGCTTACCGCTGGGCAGTGTTATCACACAGCTTTCTATTGAAGGGCCTCCATAGTAATTTCCAGCAATACTGCCTATCCAATCAATTTCATTGATATCGATAGTAGTGCGTCCAGTAATCGAGATGAGTTTGCTTATTCTTTCCTTATAAGCATTTCTTAAACAAACTACATCATTACAGGTGTTGCGCTCCATAATCCACTGCTTCTGCCCCAATTTTATTGGGGCGGCCAGTTCCGCGTCTTGTAGCGCAGACCTGTAGGATGCGGTCAATTCTTCATCTAGCTTTGACAACTCGATATCATCACAAATTAGCTTCTCAATCTTTGTTTCAGCTTTTCCACAATCGAAACTAGCAGCCTGCACATTTGAAACTAATACAATAAAGCCAAACAACATTACTCCCATCACACTGATCTTGGTTTTCATGTTGCTTTCCTTGTATTGAATGTCATTTTCCGCGCATAAACATCGCATCCAGCTCTTCCAGCGTAATCTGGAACCACGTCGGCCGCCCATGGTTGCACTGGTCGGCTCGCTCGGTCTGTTCCATCTCGCGCAGGATGGCGTTCATCTCGGGTAGCCCCAACAGCTGGTTGGCGCGCACGGCGGAATGGCAGGCGAGGGTAGCGAGCAGTTCGTTGCGGCGTTCGGTGAGGGCGCGGCTGGCGCCGAAGTCGCGCAGTTCGTGCAGCACTTCGCGCGCGGCGGCTTCGGCGTGGGATTGTTTCAGCATTCCCGGCATGACGCGTACCGCCAGCGTGTTGGTCGAGATTGGTGCGATGTCGAAGCCCAGGCGTTGCAGTGCGTCCTGCTCTTCTTCCGCGGTGGCGATGTCGAGTGCATCGGCGGCGAAAGTGACCGGGATCAGCAGTGCTTGTCTTGGCATCTGCTGTGCGTCAAAGGCAGTTTTCAGTTTTTCGTACACGATGCGTTCGTGGGCGGCGTGCATGTCCACGACCACCAGACCGTGCTGGTTCTGGGCAAGGATGTAGATACCGGAGAGTTGGCCGAGGGCGAAGCCAAGCTGATGTGTTTCAGATTGCGGTGCCGCGCCTTCCAGTTCGCGGATCGTGGAGGATTCTTCCCACAGTCTGTAGGCGGCTTGCGGTTGGGAGGCGTTGAACGGGATAGGCTGCTGATAGGCCGGGCGTGATCGATTCGTCCCCTCTCCCCAGCCCTCTCCCCCGAGGGGTGAGGGAGTGGATTGGGCACGCGCTTCTGGTGCAGCCTCGTTCATCGGTGCACTCAACGCATCCTGCAAGGCATGGAACACAAACTGGTGGATGCCCTGGCTTTCGCGGAAGCGTACTTCGCTCTTGGCCGGGTGTACGTTTACGTCCACCTGCTCCGGCGGTAATTCGAAGAACAGCACAAAAGCAGGATGGCGCTGGTGATGCAGGATGTCCTGATAGGCTTGGCGCACGGCGTGCATCAGCACCTTGTCGCGCACGAAGCGGCCGTTGACGAAGAAATATTGCTCGTCGCGTGTGGAACGCGAATAGGCGGGCAGGGCAGCGATGCCGTAGAGGTGCAATGCGCCGATCTGGCGCTCGACGGTGACGGCGTGGAGGCTGAATTCGGGGCCTAAAATGGCGGTGATGCGTTGTTGTAAAGAGTGTTTTCCCTCACCCTCAATCCCTCTCCCAGAGGGCGAGGGAAGACCACCAAAACCCTCGCCCTCTGGGAGAGGGTAGGGTGAGGGAGTTCTATTTGATGCAGCCAACTGCCAAACCATACGCCCATTGTGCTGCAACGAGAACGCCACATCCGGCCGCGACAGCGCGATGCGTTTGAACGTTTCTTCGCACCAGGCGTACTCGGTGTTCTCGCTCTTCAGGAATTTGCGCCGTGCCGGGGTGTTGAAATACAACTCGCGCATTTCCACACTGGTGCCCTGCGCATGCGCGGCTGGTGCTGCGGTGCTTTGCGTGCCGTCGGCCGCGTCGATCTTCCAGGCATGGGCAGCTTCGGCGTTGCGGCTAATGAGGGTGACCTGCGCCACCGCCGCCATGCTGGCCAGAGCCTCACCGCGAAAACCCATGCTGGAGACACGCTGCAGGTCGTCCAGCGAGGCAATCTTGCTGGTGGCATGGCGCATCAGCGCCAGGGGCAATTGCTCCGCGGCGATGCCGCCGCCGTTGTCGCGGACTCTCAAAAGCTTGATGCCGCCGCTTTCCAACTGCACCGAGATCTCCGTGGCACCCGCATCCAGGCTGTTTTCCAGCAGTTCTTTCAGGGCCGAAGCGGGGCGCTCGATGACCTCGCCGGCGGCAATCTGGTTGATGAGCAGGTCTGGCAGCAGATGGATAGAAGACATGCTGCGGATTATAGCGGATTGAGGGTGCGACAAATTGTGGTTCCGGCATAACCTGTGCGTGGTTGTTGCCACTTCAGTGGCTTTACAACCACGGCCTCCCCCTTGCGGGGGAAAGGTTAGCCTTCACCGCAATTTGTCGCACCAGGGGAAATTGTGGCTCCGACATCACATCCGCTACGCGGATATGAGTCTCCACCGCAAAATGTCGTGCCCTCCTAGAGGGTGCGACATTTTGTCGCGCGACAATATGCCGCATTCCCGTGGGTATCTCAGAGCTTTAGTATTCGCTCCGTTTTCACAACAACATTCACAAGGGAGCGTATGAAAAAGTCTATCGTTGCCATGAGCGTCATGTCGCTCGTGCTGTCCATGTCGTTTGCGAAATCCGGCTTTGCCGAAGACGTTCAAGCTGCTGGTCCGGTGCAAGAACCTTTGGCCAACGCCACTGCTACACCGGATGCGCAACCTGCTGCAAATCCCAGCAAAGGTGGGGTAACCAGCAAAATGCTGGATGAAGTATCGGTGACTGCCACACGCGAAGCGCGCACCACCCGGGAAGTGCCGCAGGCTATTGCTGTGGTCGGCAAGGACAAGATCGAGAAAAAACGCATGTTCAACCTGAAGGAGGCTCTCGAAGGCATTCCGGGTGTTCAGGCCGACAGCAAGAACGGTGGTTCCGATGTGCGTTTGATCATTCGTGGCGCCGGAGTGAAGGCGACTTACGGCATCCGTGAAATCATGGTGCTGCGCGACGGCGTACCGGTGACCGATCCGGACAGCCTGACACGGCTTGATTTTATCGACATGCAGGACATTGAGCGTGTCGAGGTGAGCAAAGGCCCCGGGAACATCTACAGCACGGGATCGTTTGGCGGCGCGATTCAGATCATTTCCAAGTCGGTGTTCGACAAGAGCGGCAATGTGGCCCGAGTCGCCGTGGGGGAACAGGGTGCCAGGAATCTGCATTTGCGCTATGCGGGCTTGGTCAACAATTCCAACGCGCTGGCAATCACGACTTCATTCAGGAAACAGGACAATCCGTGGCGCGTCCATAACGTTTCCGATTCCAAGCAAATTGGCTTCAAGCATGGTTTGTTGCTTGATGGCGGGGCGACTTTGGAAAGTGAGTTGACCTACGCTAATTCCAAGATGCAGTTGCCGGGCGGGATGGATTTGGCCGGGTTTAACAGTTTCCTGGCGTCGGGAAAACAGACAACCCAGGCGGGCGTGTGGCAGAACTCCAAGCGCGATTCGAGGACCTGGTCGTTTAATACCAAGTATGAGAAAGAGATTGGAGACTGGACTTTCAAGCCGCGCGTCTATGGCAACTGGTGGAAGCATTACCATCCGGTCACCGGCATCATTAACGACACGCCCAACTGGACGCAGACCGTAGGTACCGATATCGAGGGTCAATTGAAGCATAGCCTGGCAAACATGCCGGGTTCACTGGTAGCCGGGGTGACGTTGCGTCGGGTAGGAAACAGCGATTCCCGGCAATATCAATATCGCGATGTGGTAACTGGTTTTGGCGGAAGGATTACCTCGACTTTGTCCGATGCCGAGGGCACGCTGGCCAATCAGCAAAGCTACACGGATAGCGTCAGGGGCGTGTTCCTGCAGGAGTCGTTGCGTCCTGACGACCGCTGGCTGGTCGATGCCGGGATGCGTTTCGATCAATCCCGTTTCTCGATGACGACAAATGAAATAACGAAGTTCAATTATTCCACGGGTACCTATGTGGCCGGTGCAGGACTTTTCAGTACCAACAAAAGCTACAACCTGCCATCTACCAAACTGGGGGCGACATACAAAGCGACAGAAGCAGTCAATATCTATGCTTCCGTCGGGCGCAGCAACCAGCTGCCGGCCAACGGTGAGATTTCCGCGAATCCCAACCTGACGCCGGCGACTTCCGTCAACTATGAAGTCGGCATGAAAGCCAGAGCCGATGCATGGTTTGGCAATGCCGCTGTGTACAACAACAACCTGACCAACGAGATCGTCAGCGTCAACACCGGCGGGACACAGGCTTTCGTTAATGCGGGCAGGACCAGGAAAGAGGGACTGGAACTGGATAGTGGTTACATGGTTGTGAAGAACGTGGAGGTCGGGGCGCAGTTCGCCTACAGCAATTACCACTACACCTCGTTTACCGAACCGGTGGGGGCGGGCAACGCTGTGCGCGATGGCAATCAACTGCCGTTCATCCCCAAAGATCGATACGGCTTCTTCGTTGCGTACAAGGATGCAACCGGAATCAGCGCGCGCATGCAGTCGAGTTATTCCGGCGCTTACTACATCGACAATGCAAACAGCCAGATGTACAGCGGCTTCAGCGGGGTAATCAGTGCTTCTCTGGCGTACGAAAAGGGTCCGCACCTGGTCAGCCTGAGTGCCGAGAATCTGACCAACAAGTACTACGCCATGGAAGTTTCGAAAACGACCACGGGCACGGTGACTTATTCAGCCGCATCGCCGCGAGTGATCATGCTGAGCTACGCACTCAAGCTCTGATGCGGGAGGCGAAATGAATGCAATGCGAATGAGAGAGATGCTGATTGTGCTATGGGTGATGGTGTCGCAATCAGCGTATGCGGGCGAAGTTAAGCCCAATTACGGCGAACATGATAATGCCGCGATGATGGCCATGATGGGGAAGCCTGTTGCGTGGACCGGTTACCCGATATTGAAGACCAGAACGAGCGGGGCTAACCGCGAGCAATTGGTGACTACCGTTGTGCCGCAGAATATTGTGGCCGGCAATGTCGACGCTTACTCGAATAATCTGAAAGATGAGAACGGGCATCGCCGGCTGGTCCTGGAGATGGCGGGGGCAATGCTGGATAAACCGTCCGCTGGTGGTTTTCACATGCTGACGGCACGGGAGGAGCAGACAGGGGCAGTACGCGTGGCGTCCACTGTGTATTACTTCGGTGAACGCGGAGCGCAAAATCCAACCTCGATGTTCATGCAGCAGAAGAATGAATTGGAGATCATTCCGCAGCCATTCCCGCGCGAGCATGCACGCTACCGGGCGAATGAAGTCTGGAAGTTTCTGGTGCGTTTCAACGGCAAGCCGCTCGCCCTACAGAAGGTCAGTGTTGAAACTTCCAATGGCAGCAAATCGGAATTGTTGACGGATGCGGCCGGAGTGCTCAGTTTGCATGTACCGGATGATTTCAGGCCGGAGGAGGAAAACAAGCAAGCGGGTGGACATAGCCATGGCGGCAGGTCCGCTGCCGAATTGGTCCTCGTGACCGAATGTGTCGATGGGGGAAAATCGTATCTGACAGCGTTCAACAGCAGTTATGGACCGAATGCTTTGGATCAGCGCAGTCTGGTCATGGGTCTGGGTTTTACGCTGCTGGGTATGCTGGGCGCCGTGCCCCTGCTGCGCCAGCGCAAAACCGAAATGAACGGAGTGGCATGACATGTTGAAAAGCATCTTTCCGACATTGGGACGTTTACGCTTTACCGTTCAGATCATCATGTTGTTTGTCACTGTGTATGGCGGTGCACTGCTGGGCAGTTACACCGTGGATCGCATTTCGCAGGCTTTGCCCTCGCTGGCGTGTGCCTACGACAAGATGACGGGCGACCATTGCATTCTCATCGTCGACCAGCATCAGTTGCATCACCGTATTGGTGAAGCACTGACGAGAATACAAGACGTAACGCTCAAGGTGTTCATTCCGACCCTGATGTCCGTCGGCATTTTCTTCATGTTCTTCTTCTTTCTGAACAAGGCATTTTGCGGCTGGGTCTGTCCGATGGGTACGGTGCAGGAGTTGCTGTTCCGCATCGGTCGTCGTTTGGGCCGGCCGTTGAATCGCCTTAATCCGAAAAACGTCGGCAAGGTACGACCGGTGAAGTGGTTGATGCTGCTGGTGCTGGTTCTCGGACTGCCATTGCTGGCCGGCATGGGGGTGACATCAAGCGAGGCGGGCGATCCGTATTGCCAGGTGTGTCCGTCGCGCCTGCTCACCACCCTGATGACTGCCGATACCGAGCAGATCGCAGTGCGAACTTCTTCAGGCGTCAATTTCTTCCTGGGAGCCGCAGGAAATGCGCTGTTTGGCTTCGTCATCATCGCGGCACTGGCCGTGCGTCTGCCGTTTTGCCGCATCTGTCCTTTGCTGTCGTGGAATGCGATGTTCCAGCGTCTTTCACCGATGCGATTGGTGAAGAAGCAATATGACAAGTGCGAGAAGTGCAGTGTGTGCGAAAAAGCCTGTCCCATGGATATCCACGAGATCGGCCGCGAGCATGGCAAAAAGTCGTTTCACGAAGACTGCACGTTGTGCGGACGCTGTGCCGAATATTGTCCGGAGGACGATGTGATCCAGATCAAATTTTTCGGCATCAGGCTGTTCGGTTCCTCGCGCGAGTATTACAAAAACCGGGTGAAACAGGAGTCGCCTGAGGGCATGCCGAAGAAGCGTGTAATTCCAGTCGTTGCCAAGGGCCAGCCGGAAAATGGATGAACTGCTGAATCCTGCGTTGCTGTCGCAGTCCACGTCACTGTTTGCGGTGTGGCTGCTCGGTGTCTCTTTGGGGTTGACGGCATGCACCGCGACTTGTCTGCCGTTCATGGGTACCTGGGTGTTGGGGCGCGGCGGTACTCAGATGCAGGCGTTGCGCGATACGCTGTTGTTTGTGTCCGGACGAATTCTTGCCTATACCCTGCTGGGGGCGGTCGCGGCTGCGGCCGGCACCTGGCTGGCGCAGGTGATGCGCGGGGGCTCAGGTAATTTCGTGATCGGCGCGGCTTCCATATCTGCGGGCATCTGGTTGCTGCAATCGTCCAGGCTGCATGCCCCGTGTGGCGTGGCTGGCAGCAAGGACGTTTCGCCTCCGTTTGTTTTGGGTTTTTCGTTGAGTCTAACCCCTTGTGCGCCGCTGGCATCATTGCTGGCGGTATGTGCGGCTGCGGGCAGTGTGCAATGGGGGATGGCAAGCGGTGTTGCCTTCGGTTTGGGGGCGGCACTCACGCCGCTGCTGATACTATTGCCGCTGATCAGTTTGCTGGGCAAACACCTGCGCGAGAACCGCGAGTGGATCACCGGCTGGATACGCTGGGGTGCCGCAGCAGTGCTGGTCGTGCTCGGTTTGCGCCGTATCGTTCTGGGGTTTTGATTATTGGCAGCATAAAGTGATCTTTTATGAAGCACCTGTTTTTCGGCCACTTTCCATTCATGCTGCTCCCTGTCGAGGATAATGGAGTGCATGCCGGATTACGCTTTGTTGGTCACCTTTGAAGAGCGCTGGTAGGATGTCGACCATTGAAGTTTCACTGAATCCTTTCATGGCTATGCCGTACTCCTTTCCGTCCCAACCGGAGCGATCCCCATTGCATGAGCGGATCGTTGTGGTTGGATTGGTTGTCCTGTTGCATCTGGCAGTGTTCGCCCTGTATTTGTTGCAGCCGGAGGCACCTGCCGTGCTGGTCAACGAAATGTCGATCTCGTTTGCCAACATGCAGATGCAGCAGGCTGACGTCGTTCCGCAACCCAAACCCAGGCCGCGCGAGCCGGATCCGGTTCCGTCGGAAGCGCCCGCCGTGAAGGAAACACCGCCCGAAGTACAGAATGCCACTCCGCCGTCTCCGGTGGTGCTTGATGCCGAGCCGGATTACAAGGCCGATTACCTGAACAATCCGCGCCCACCTTATCCCATGGTGGCTCGCCGTATGGGTTACCACGGCAAGGTGGTGCTGGATGTCGAGGTTTTGGCTGAAGGCAAGGCGGGGGATGTGAAACTGCACCAGAGCAGCGGTTACGACATTCTGGATAACGCAGCTTTGCAAACGGTAAAAACATGGCGCTTCACGCCCGCGCGGCGTTTCGGCCAGGCCGTGACGCAACGGTTTCTGGTACCCATCAAATTTTCATTAGAGGATAACGCGGCATGAGCAATCTGTTTTCCATCAATTCTCCCATTGTCTACGCGACGCTGGTGCTGCTGATTCTGTTGTCCATTGCGACCTGGTCCATTGCCTTGTTCAAGTTGTGGAAGCAATGGCAGGCGAAGAAGGACGACCGTGCGTTCAACGACAGTTTCTGGTCGGTGCGCGAGTGGAGCGAAGCGGAAAAAGCGGCGCAGAACAGCCAGGGCGACATCGCGCGTCTGGCACAGGCCGGGTTTGCCGAATTGAAGACGCTGAGCGAGTCGCAGCAAGATCTGAAACATGTAGGTGCGCCACGGGATGTGCTGGAACGGCAGTTGCGCCAGCAGTTGCAGAATATCCAGCGTTATCACGAGCGCGGCTTGGCCGAACTTGCCTCCATTGGCTCGACAGCGCCGTTCATTGGGCTGTTTGGCACAGTGTGGGGCATCATGCACGCGCTGCAGGACATCAGCAAAAGCGGCTCGGCTTCGCTGGATATCGTGGCGGGGCCAATCGGTGAAGCGTTGATCGCCACTGCCATCGGTATTGCCACGGCCTTGCCTGCCGTACTGGCCTATAACTTCTTTTTGCGCCGCCTGAAAGTGCATGTGACCGATCTGGAAAATTTTGCTCACGACTTCATGCGTCTGGCGCAGAAGCACAATTCAAAACTATAGAGGCGCGCCATGTCATTCGGTAACAATTTGCAGGAAGACAGCATGATGAGCGAGATCAATGTCACGCCGCTGGTGGATGTGATGCTGGTGCTACTGGTGGTATTCATCATCACCGCGCCCTTGTTGGCGCCGCAATCGCTCAAGATCAACCTGCCAAAGACCGAGTCGGTTGCGCATGACGACAAGTTGCAAAAGATCAGTTTGGCCATTGATTCCCATGGCGACATTTCTACCGAAACGGCGCACCTGAGCGATGAGGGCCTGGCGGAAATGTTGAAAAGCCGAGCCGTTGATCCCCAGTTCCAGTTGCAGATACAAGCGGATACGGCGGTGAATTACGGTCGTGTGGCGCAAGTGATGGCCATTGCGCAGAAGGCCGGGGTAAGCAAGCTTTCGTTCCTGACGATTACAAAATAGGCCCAAAAAGGGAGTGGTGGAGAAATTCAGTTTGCTTTACACTTCGGCGTCAAACGCTTGATAGACCATAATTCTTCAAAGAAGCAATACATATCAAGCTCGAAGTTTTGGAAGTAAATAACAAGCAAATTAAACGGGGGCCACCATGAATCGCAGAGAACTATTACTGGGTGCTGTTGCAATGACAGCTGCGGCGACAGCCGGCAAGGTATTCGCCGCAGAACATGACCATATGAACATGGATCACATGAATATGGCGCACGACCACAAATCCACTCGAAATGACAAACTCATCGCTGTTGCTGCCGATTGCGTGCTCAAAGCGAATATCTGTGTCCAGCATTGCATCGATTTGATGGGGCAGGGAGACAAGGAAATGGCCGCCTGTGCCAAGTCATCAAGCCAGGTCGCGGCAGTTTGTACAGCCTTGCAGCAATTGGCATCTGCCGAATCAAAGCACTTGCCCCAGTTCGCCAAAGTGGCGATGGACATCTGCAAGGAATGCGAAGAAGAATGCAAGAAGACTGAAAAACATCCCGAATGCAAGGCTTGCAAGGAAGCATGTGTAGCTTGCTATGAGGAATGCAAGAAGATTGCAGCCTGATAAGATAATGATTTAGATAAGATACTTACTTTAAATGGCATTATTTAAAAATGCATAAATAAGTATTAAGTTCATATATAATCTTTCCGCTGAAAAATTCTCGCCCGGTTATCCGGGCGTTTTGCAGTAATAACTTTAACAATAACAGGAAGACTACATGGCTCTGATGATAGGAATTCCCCGTGAGACAGCCGCAGGGGAGAAGCGTGTTGCGACTGTGCCGGAAGTCGTTGAAAAGCTGATCAAGCTCGGCTTTAAAGTTGCAGTTGAGTCCGGTGCCGGAGATGCTGCAAATTGCAGTGACGATGCCTACCGCGCTGCGGGTGCCGAAATTATCGTTGGAGCGCCCAAGCTGTGGGCAGCATCCGATATCGTGTTCAAAGTAAGCGTACCGACAAAAGAAGAAGTCGGCCTGCTGCGCGAAGGTGGCAACCTGATCGGTTTCATCTGGCCCGCGCAAAATCCCGAATTGATGCAACAACTGGCGGCGAAGAAGGCTACCGTGCTGGCCATCGACTGCCTGCCGCGCATGTTGAGCCGCGCGCAGAAGATGGACGCGCTGACCTCACAGGCTGGCGTCGCCGGATACCGCGCCGTCATCGAGGCTGCCAATGCGTTTGGCCGCTTCTTCAACGGTCAGATTACGGCTGCCGGCAAGGTTCCGCCGGCCAAGGTTTTCATCGCCGGAGCAGGCGTGGCCGGTCTGGCTGCCATCGGTACCGCTGCCGGTTTGGGCGCCATCGTGCGCGCCAACGATACGCGTGCCGAAGTTGCAGATCAGGTCAAATCCCTGGGCGGCGAATTTGTTAAAGTTGATTACGAGGAAGAAGGCGGCGGTGGCGGTGGTTATGCCAAGGTGATGAGCGAGGGCTTCCAGCAGGCGCAGCGCGAGATGTACGCCAAGCAAGCCAAGGAAGTGGACATCATCATCACGACCGCATTGATTCCGGGCAAGCCCGCGCCAAGGCTGATCACCGCCGAGATGGTGCAGAGCATGAAGCCGGGCAGCGTCATCGTTGACATGGCGGCCGAGCGCGGTGGCAACTGCGAACTGACCGAGCCTGGCAAGGTGGTGGTGAAGCACGGCGTGACCATCGTCGGTTACACCGATCTGAATAGTCGTCTGGCCAAGCAGTCTTCCACTCTGTACGGAACCAATCTGTTTCGTCTGACCGAGGAGTTGTGCAAGACCAAGGACGGCATTATCAACGTCAACATGGAAGACGACGCTATTCGCGGCCTGACGGTCATCAAGGATGGCGTGGTCACCTGGCCTGCACCGGCGCCGAAATTGCCCCCAGTTTCGGCCAAAGCGGCGGCCAAGCCGATTACCGCTCCTGCGGCACACGGACATGGTGGCGGCGGCGCTCCGGCCTCAGCAACCAAAACAGCCGTGATCTTCGGCATCGCCGCAGTGCTGTTCCTGCTCGTCGGTGCTTATGCGCCCGCAGCGTTCCTCGGACACTTCACCGTGTTCGTGCTCGCCTGCTTCGTCGGCTACATGGTGGTGTGGAATGTCACGCCGGCTTTGCACACGCCGCTGATGAGCGTTACCAATGCGATCAGCAGCATTATCGCGATCGGTGCGCTGGTGCAGATCGCACCGCCGCTGATGTTTGGCCTGGATCGCCCGGATGGTTGGATACGCTGGCTGGCAGTGCTGGGCATTGCGCTCACCGCAGTCAACATGTTCGGCGGCTTCGCCGTCACTCGACGCATGCTGTCGATGTTCCGCAAATAAGGATAATTCATAATGATGACTGCAAGCTTGGCAACTGTTTCTTATATTGGTGCGACCATTCTCTTTATCCTGAGTCTTGGCGGCCTTTCCCATCCCGAGTCCTCGCGGCGCGGCAATCTCTACGGCATGATAGGCATGGCCATCGCCGTGCTGGCCACGGTGTTTGGTCCGCGCGTTACGATGGCCGGCCTGCCGTGGATCATCGGCTCGATGGTTGTGGGCGGCAGCGTTGGTCTTTATGCCGCGCGCAAAGTGCAGATGACGCAAATGCCGGAACTGGTTGCGTTGATGCACAGCCTGGTCGGTCTTGCTGCGTGCCTGGTGGGATTTGCCAACTACATCGATCCGATTGCGGCCGCGAATTTGAGTAGCGCTGAAAAGGCTATCCACGAGATCGAGATCTACCTCGGCATCCTGATCGGTGCGGTGACCTTTTCCGGTTCCATCATCGCTTTCGGCAAACTCTCGGGCAAGATCGGCGGCAAGCCTCTGTTGCTGCCGGGACGCCACTTCATGAACCTGCTGGGACTACTGGTTGTCATCGCTTTCGGCTACCAATTCCTGCATTCCGAATCAGTAAGCGCTGGCATGATCGGGCTGACCGTGATGACCGTGATTGCGCTGTTGTTCGGTATTCACATGGTGATGGCGATCGGCGGTGCCGACATGCCGGTGGTGGTGTCCATGCTTAACAGCTATTCGGGTTGGGCTGCAGCGGCAACCGGCTTCATGCTGAACAATGACTTGCTGATCGTGACCGGCGCGCTGGTCGGTTCCAGCGGCGCGATTCTTTCCTACATCATGTGTCGCGCGATGAATCGCAACTTCATCAGCGTCATCGCGGGCGGCTTCGGTACCGGCGGCGGCACACCGGCCAAGGCCAGCGGCGATGCACAACCGGCGGGCGAAGTGGTGTCCATCAGTGCGGTTGAGACGGCAGAACTGCTGCGTGAAGCCAAGAACGTGATCATCGTACCGGGCTACGGTATGGCGGTGGCGCAGGCACAGCACACGGTCTACGAGATCACCCAGCTGTTGCGCGAAAAAGGCGTCAACGTGCGTTTCGGCATCCACCCGGTTGCCGGCCGCATGCCAGGCCACATGAATGTGCTGCTGGCCGAAGCCAAGGTGCCTTATGACATCGTGATGGAAATGGACGAACTCAATGCGGACTTCCCGGATACCGATGTGTCCATGGTGATCGGCGCCAACGACATCGTGAACCCGGCAGCTCAGGATGATCCGACCAGCCCCATCGCCGGCATGCCGGTGCTGGAAGTCTGGAAGGCCAAGACCTCCATCGTGATGAAACGCAGCATGGCCTCAGGCTATGCGGGCGTGGATAATCCGCTGTTCTACAAGGAGAACAATCGCATGTTGTTCGGCGATGCCAAGAAGATGCTCGAGGAAGTGTTCGTTGCATTGAAAGCGTAGCGAGGCTGGGTCGTATCAAGACGACCGGCTGCGGCGGTAAAAAACGAACGGAAGTCGGAGCAATCCGGCTTCCGTTTTATTTTGGGTGAGAAAACCGAACTCCAGTTGCTATGGTCTGGCCTCGTGCTGCCAATAGCGAGCGTGAGTCGTGCGATAGCGCTCCAGCTGGAAATCATGTGCATTCATGGCAATGCTGACTGCACCATCCTTGTCCGAGCGTAACAGCTCGCTTCCCTCAGCGCGGTAGCGTTCCACGACTTCTTCTTTGGGATGTCCGAAACGATTGAGATAACCTGAAGTGAAGATTACGTAGCGCGGATGTACCGCATTCACGAAGGCTTGCGAAGAGGAGCTCATGCTGCCGTGATGCGCTGCAACCAGCAATGTTGAGGGAAGATTCCTGGCATGCAGGTTCAGCAACCGTAGTTCAGCAAGTTTTTCAATATCGCCGGTGAGCAATACGCTGTGCTCCCCGGTACTGATGCGCAGTACGCAACTGCGTTCATTGTCATGCTCAAGGGTGTTGGGCATATTTGCTGCTGCGGGATGCAGCATGTCAAAGCGCACACCATCCCATTCCCAGGATTGTCCGTCGACACAGGGATCCTTGTGGGCGGCCAATTGCAGCAATGGGTGCGTGTTCGGCAGCGAGGAGATCACGTTTACCACCGGCAGGCCGCGCAGTATCGATTCCGTTCCGCCGATGTGGTCAGAATCGCCATGCGACAGAACGAGTGTGTCCAATTGTGCGATACCCATGCCGCGCAGAGCGGGGAGCAGGATGCGGTTGCCGCTGTCGGCCTCACCTGAAAAATCCGGCCCGGTATCGTAGAGCAGGGTGTGGTTGCGCGTCTGCACAAAAACCGACAGACCTTGCCCGACATCGAATACAACCACTTTAGCGCTTCCTTCTGGCGGTCGGTCGGGTGCGACGAGAAACATCGGCAGCAACAGTATGATGCCTATCCAGCGCAGCGGAAAACCGCGCGGGGCCAGCATGCACAGTGCTCCGACGACGCCGATCATGATCGTCCAGGCTGGCGGTGCATGTTGCGCCCACACTGCATAAGGCAACTGGTCCAGTTGCAGGAGCAGGTACATGCACAAGCGCATCGCCTCATGGGCGACATAGAGCATCCATTCAAGCGGAGGCAAGGTGCCGAGCAGCGTGAGCGGTACCACCACAAAACTGACCAGTGGGATGGCGAAGGCATTGGCGATGGGCGAGACGAGCGAGAGTTGCTGGAAAATGGCCAGCAACGGAGGGATGAGGCCTATCATCATCGCCCATTGCACCTTGCCGTATTCCCGCAGCCAGTGCAGTTTGTGCAAGCGGTTCGCAGTGACATAGAAGATCAGCGCAACCGCACCGAACGAGAGCCAGAAACCCGGCGACAACACGGCCCACGGATCGGCAAGCAGGACCACCATGAGTGCGGCAGCAAGCAATTGCGATGGCGAGATATTGCGCGAAAGCATCATCATCACGGTCATGGTCGTGATCATGTAAAGCGTGCGCTGGGCGGGTACTTCGAAACCGGATAAAAGCGTGTAGAACAGCGCGGCAAAAAGGCCGGCCAGCGCCGCCACCTTGCGTGCCGGCAACCAGAGCGTGAGGCGTATGCTGCGCCGCCACAACCAATACACAAGAGCAAAGATCAACCCGGCAAGCATAGTGATGTGCAGACCCGAAATGCTCATCAAGTGGTTGACGCCGGTGCGCGTAAACACCTGCCAATCCGCTTGCGAAATGCCGGACTGATCACCAATGGCCAGCGCACTCAGCACGCCGGTATAGGGTGCTTCGCCGAGGGTTTTCTGGAAACGCGTGCGCACCTTTTCGCGCAGGCGCTGCACCAGGTAAGCCGGACTGGAGGTTTGTTCCGACAGTATTCGGTTGTCACCCTTGGCATACACATAGCCGGTGGCGCGGATGTTGCGCTCCAATGCCCATGCCTCGAAATCGAAGTTGTATGGGTTGCTGGTGCCGTGCGGTTGTTTCAGGCGTATGGTGAGTTGCCAGCGTTCGCCCGCACTCATTTTTAGCGGATCGTTGCTGTCTCCGTCGTAGGTCGCGAGCTGGATGTGGTGCGGAACATGCGCACCTTCCGTCTGTATGCTTTCCACATCGAAAACAAAACGCAGACCGCGCTCGTGCAAGCGCGGCATTTCTGCCACGATGCCGGTGACCACGATATTCTTTCCCTGCCATTCATCGGGTAGCCTGTCGGACAGGCGGTTTTGGGCGATCCATGCTGCATAGCCATAACCCAGCAATGCCGCGCAGAAGATAAGTCCCATTCTGCGGGCGATGATCAGACTCTTTGTGTTTGCCCGTGGCAGCAGCAATACCAGCGCGACAATTGGCCAGTAGACGGGGAGCGAGGGCAACATGGCTTGCTGTTGCAGGTACCACACGCCGAAGGTGAAAAAGAGTGCGAAAGAAACCATATACGTAGGGTACCCTAATTTCTATAGAATCCAATCATGCGCAAATTTTTCCGAGACCGATTGCCCGACCATGACAGCATCCTGCGACAACGCTGGCTGCGTCCGGTTCAACATTTGTTGCATGATCCCAACCTGTGGCATCTGCATCGCCGCTCGGTGGCGGGCGGCGTGGCTATTGGTTTATTCTGTGGATTGATTCCCGGACCTTTGCAGATGATCTCTGCGGCCTTGCTGGCTATCCTGTTCCGCGTCAATTTACCCGTGGCGGCCTTCACCACGCTCTATACCAATCCTTTCACCATCGTGCCTTTGTATCTGCTGGCGTATGAAATAGGTATCCGGGTGACGGGTTCTCCAGGCGGGGCAGTCGTACCGCCCTTTCCGGATGTGCATTGGCACAGTGCGTTTTCGCAGGTGTGGACGTGGCTGATGGCACTGGGGAAACCGCTGTTGATTGGTTTGCCCTTGTTGGCCATCGGGCTGGCGGTGATCGGCTATATCGCGATCCGTTTGTCCTGGCGCCTGTTTGTGCTGTGGAAATGGCGCAGGCGCAACAAGCAATAGCAGAACCTTTGCCCGGTGCGAGAACACCGGGGCGATTGAATATGTGCTTGCGAAACTTATGCCGCAGCGAAGCGCAGCTTTTCCATCCGCAGTTCAGCTTGTCTTAATACATTTTCCATCGCATTGGACAGCATGCCGCGCGCCACGATGTGGGCAGCCGAGGTATCGCCCAGAAATAATGCTTCAAGATAAGAGATGCGGATCGCATCGTACAACTCGGCATCAGCCCGGTCGAACAGGTCGGCGACCAGCAACAGATGCTTGCGCACGGTGGCGAAATCGCTGCGCGCGAAGGCGTCCCTGGTGGCCAGCTTCATTGCGCCTATTTCCAGATGCACGACGCCGAAGTCGCTCTCCTCAATCCGTGCGGCGACCTCGGGCAGATAGAGCGTGACCAGCTTCATGAAATCGGTGCGTTTGATCAGCGGTTTGCTTTGCTGATGCGACACCATGCGCCGCAGTGAGGCGAAGGTCTTGAAATCAAGCAGGTGCTCGAAGGGTTGCAGGACGCCGTCGGCGACAGTCAGGTTGGTGCGTGGCAGTGTGTGGGATGGGAAGGGGATCATGTTCGTCGCTCCTGTGGTTGGAATGACGAGCAAGTTACCTGCATACCGTTACAGGGTTATGACAAACAAGTGTGGATCGGTTAAAAGATCACGCAGGATGCAAAGTACCATCCACCAGGCGCAACTGGCGTTGCATCCTGCCCGCGAGCTCAAGGTCGTGGGTGACGATAATGAAGCTGGTGTTGAGTTTGGCATTAAGGGTCTGCATCAGGTCGAACAACGTGGATGCCGAGGCGCGATCAAGATTGCCGGTGGGCTCGTCGGCCAGTACGCAGGCGGGCTGGGTAACCAGGGCACGTGCCACGGCAACACGCTGGCGTTCGCCGCCGGAAAGCTCGCCCGGGTTATGGCGCACACGCTGTGCCAGGCCAACTTGTTCCAGCATGGCAGCCGCTTGCGGATGCGCTTCGGCGGGCTTCATGCCGCGTATCAGCAGCGGCATGGCGACGTTTTCCAGCGCGGTGAATTCCGGCAGTAAGTGATGGAACTGGTAGACGAAGCCGAGCGAACGGTTGCGCAGTTCGCCGCGCTGGGTTTCATTCATCTTCGTTACATCCTGTCCCAGGATGCTGACGCTGCCGCCGGTGATCGTATCGAGCCCGCCCAGCAGGTGCAACAGCGTGCTCTTGCCGGAACCGGAAGCGCCCACGATGGCAATGCGCTCGCCACGCTTCACTTCGAGGTTCACGCCGTTCAGTACAGAAACGCTTAGGTCGCCTTGCGAGTAAGTCTTGCGCAGATCGTTACAGGAAATAACCATCTCAGTCCTCTGTCCTTCGCCCTCAGTCCTCTGTTTACTCATAACGCAGTGCCTCCGCGGGTTGTACCTTGGAAGCGCGCCAACTCGGGTAGAGGGTGGCGAACAGGCTGATGAAGAAGGACATGGAAGCGACCACGATCACATCGCCCCTTTGCAGATCGGACGGCAGCTCGCTGATGTAATAGAACTCCTTGGCCAGGAATTGCACACCGAACAGGTGTTCGATGAAGGGGACAATGGTGCCGATATTGAGCGCGATCAGCACGCCGCCGAGCACGCCAACCCCCATGCCAATCAGGCCGATCAGCATGCCCTGCACCATGAAAATCTGCATGATGCTCTTGGGCGAAGCGCCCAGCGTGCGCAGGATGGCGATGTCGGCCTGCTTGTCGGTGACCGCCATGACCAGCGTGGAGACGATATTGAAGGCGGCAACCAGCACGATGAGCGACAGGATGATGAACATCATTTTCTTCTCCATCGCCACTACGCTGAAGTAATTGGCGTTCTGGCGCGTCCAGTCGGTGGCGTAGGTGTCTCTTGGAAGCTTGTCTTCCAGCTCGTAGGCGACCTTGGGCGCAATGTCCAGGTTGCGCAGGCTGCCGCTGATGCCAGTTACGCTGCTGCCCATGCGATAGAGTTTTTGCGCATCCTCAAGCTGTATCAGTGCCAAGGCGTTGTCATAGGGCGCCATGCCGATCTCGAAAATGCCGACCACATGGAATTGTTTAAGGCGCGGAATCATGCCGGCAGGGGTGATCTGCCCCTGCGGGGTGATGAGCAACACGCTGTCGCCGACATGCGCCCCAAGCGAGCGCGCCAGATCGACGCCGAGCACGATATTGAAGGCACCGGAGCGCAGGTCGCTCAGGGAACCTTTCTTCATCTTGTCGCCCAATCCGGTCAGGCGTTGTTCCGCATCGGGCAGGATGCCGCGCACCATCACGCCCTGTACGCTCTCGTTCAGCGACACCATGCCCTGGCCGTTGACATAAGGCGCGGCGGCGCGCACTTCGGGGTGCTTTTCAACGGTTTCCAGTACCTGCGGCCAATTGTTGATCTGTCCACTGTCGCTCATGACCTGCAAATGCGGGGTGACGCCGAGGATGCGGGCGCGGATCTCTTTCTGGAAACCGTTCATCACCGACAGCACCACGATCAGCGCCATCACGCCCAGTCCGATGCCCAGCATGGAAATCATCGAAATGAAGGAGATGAAGTGGTTGCGGCGCTTGGCGCGGGTGTAACGCAGGCCGATGAAGAGTTCGTAAGGTTGCAAGACGGCAGCTCGAAATATTGACGGGCGCTAGTGTGCCACAAGAGGCGGCTGGACGGGATGCTGAACTGTTATTTATCGAAGGGAGGCGGATGCGGGGCGGGGTGGGGTGCTGGGTTTGGAAACTGGAGGGCTTTTGTATTGCCAACAGTTACTGCTAATACCCAAGCAGAGTAGTTTGGAAAAACAATGCGAACACGACCCCTTTAATTCTTTTTAATTCTTTCGACCCCTTTAATTCCTTTAATTCCGCTTTAATTCTATTTAATTCTACTCCTTCAGAAATTTTGGCTTTCGATATTAGGATTCAAGAAATAGCAAATGTCCTGTGTCTCTTCAGCTTGCTTGTATTTGGCGATGACAATCCATCTAGGAGTCTGGTCAGTGATGCTGATATAGGTTGTTCCATGCCAGATAAAGGGTTTCAAAACGAAATACACCGATGCCCCAACGTCGTATGCATTGGGCAGGTCTTTTAAGAAATAGACATTGTTGTGGGTACTAAATAATTCGACTGAATCCATTAACGCGTGCAGACCACCCGCTCCTGGTTTCAACTTAGACAACACGTCGCTATCTTCTGGAAAAATGTAGAGGTTATCGATATCAATCCCATGAAGTCTTCCGCGGGAATTTATAACCAGTTCATTCTTCCCGTCGTTGTTAATATCAAAAAGCGCATGCGTCAGTTCCAACTCCTTGTCTTCCTGCCACTTGATTATCGTGAACAGTTCATGCAGGTCATACCGTATTCTCCTGTAAGCATTCATATCCTCATTGTATAAAGCAAGCATTTCGTTGCAGAGGTTTGCGTCCTTGCTCATCATCAGGATGTAGTTGTCGGTCAATTCGGCGAGGCGCGCTTCGTAAGTTCGTCGCACGCAATATTCATCAGAGCATTTGTTGCGATTTTTCAGCCACTGCTTCTGCGTCTGCTTGAGCTTCTCGGGGTCTGATTGACCTTGCAGCGCTGCCTTGTAGCTCACCGCCAGCCCCTCATCCAGCTTCGATATTTCTGCGTTGCCGCAAATGATGTGCTCAACTTTGCTGCTCCCCTTCGCACAGTCGAAGCTCGCCGCCTGCGCGGACAGGGCCAGCCCCAGCCCCAGTCCCAGCACCCCAAACAGATACAAGAAGCACTTCATGCCATTCACAGTTTTGTTGTTCATGCTGTTTTTCTCCATTTGGAATCAAAGGGGGCTGCCTCGCAATATGTTTTTGCATTTCCAACATTAGGCCGCAAGCTAACCCGTACCTAAGTTATGGTCAATATGCAAGGCGGCCTAAATATCCAGCTAATACGCCGATACCGACTATTTCGATGGACGACGAACAATCCACTCTCAACTGTAGTGAAGCCAGTCTGTCCTGTTAAACTCCTTCGCATGAACCATCTCCACCTGCTCATTCCAGACCTGTTTCCCCCACACGATGTCGCCACCGAAGTCTGTGCCGGACTGCATTTGCCCGCGCTGGAAAAATTGCTGGCACGAGGGAGCGCGAGTACTTCGCCTGCCGAGACTTTGGAGGCCAGGCTCTGTGCAGCGTTTGGCGTACAAGCCGTTGCGCCGATACGTGCTGCGGCTGACGGTCTGGAGGCGGGAGCTGCATACTGGCTGTGTGCCGATCCGGTGAGCCTGCAACTGACTACTGCGCAAGTGTTGCTGCTGCCTGATGTAATGCCAAGTTTGGAAGAGGCCGCCGCACTGTGTACCAGTCTGAATGGGCATTTCGCCAGTTCAGGACTGCATTTTTCCGCGCCGCATCCGCAGCGCTGGTATGTGCAGGTGGATAAAGAACCGCAAATGACGACCACGTCCTTGCGGCAAGTGGCGTGGGGGGATGCGAAATTGCATATGCCGCAAGGCGCGGACGCCATGCGCTGGCAGCGCATCGCCACCGAGGCGCAGATGCTGTTGCATGTACATCCACTTAATCAGGCACGCGCTGAGCGCGGCGAGCAGCCCATCAACAGCCTGTGGTTCTGGGGCGGCGGCAGGGCGACATCGTTGGTGCCGACGATCGATGCAGTCGGGGGCGACTACGGTTTGGTCGGTGCGTTTGCCAGTGCGGCTGGCATGCAGCCTGTCGAATCGTTGCAAGCCATGCTGGATGGGCAATCCGAAAACGGGCTGTGGATTTGCACCGCACTTGGTGAGGCATTGCAGCGTGGCGATCTGTACGCCTGGCGCGAGGCGGTGCAACAGGTGGAACTACGATATGCGCAGCCCTCGCTGAAGGCGCTGCAGGCAGGGCGGTTGCAGCACCTTTCGCTGGACGTGATGCAGGAGGACGCTTTGCATCGCTTTGAGTTGACCCGCGGGGCAGCCTGGAAGTTGTGGCGTGGCGCGCGGCCACTGGCACGGTACGCAGTGTAGAATGCCTTAACTTCAATATGGATTCGATGCCATGAGTTTCTGGGACAACATGATCAGTTATTCCTGGGGAGAGGAACATCTACCGTTGCTGATCATGGTGGTGTGCATCGCCGTCCTGCTGCTGCACTTCCGCCGCGAAGAGCGTGCCAGCCTCGTCAATACACTTGCATTTTTTCTGGCCTGCCTGTTCGGTCAATTCGTCAGCGGACTGTTGCATGCATTGGAGTTCGTCCGCGCCGCAGCCGTGACGCATGAAGTGTTCGTGATTGGCACCGGTATTGCGGTGATCCGCCTGTGGGGGCAACTGGTGTTCCGCATCTTGCTGCCCGCAATCAGGCTCCAACCGCCGCGCATCACCGAAGATATCTTTGTCATCATTGCCTATATCGCCTGGTTCATGGTGCGCCTGCGTTACGCGGGTCTCGATCTGGGCAGTATCCTGGCGACCTCGGCGATGATCACCGCGGTGGTGGCGTTCGCCATGCAGGATACGCTGGGAAACATCCTCGGCGGACTGGCATTGCAACTGGATAATTCCGTCGAGGTCGGCGACTGGATCAAGGTGGATGATATCTCGGGCAAGGTCGTGGATATCCGCTGGCGTTCCACGCTGGTGGAAACACGCAACTGGGAGACGGTGGTGTTTCCCAACAGCCAGTTGATGAAGACCAAATTTCTGGTGCTGGGGCGGCGCACCGGCCAGCCGGTGCAATGGCGGCGCTGGGTGTGGTTCAACGTCGGGCTGGAAACGGTGCCGACCAAGGTCGTGAGCGTGGTCGAGGATTCCATCCTGCATACCGACATCGCAAATGTGGCAAAGGCCCCGGCGCCCAGTTGCATCCTGATGGACCTGGATGACAAGGGCTATGCGCGTTATGCCTTGCGCTACTGGCTGACCGATCTGGCGGCGGACGACCCCACCGATGCCATGATGCGCTGGCACGTTATGGCTGCCCTGCAGCGCGCGGGCATCAAGCTGGCGCAGGAAGCGCACAGCATCCATATCACCAAGGAAAATGAAAAATATGACGAGGCCGTGCACGAGCGCGAAGTGCTGCTGCGCATCAAGACCCTGCGCCGTGTCGAGTTGTTCTCGCAGCTCAACGATGCAGAACTGAGGGGGCTGGCGGAGCGCCTGCGCTATTCGCCTTTCGCCAAGGGCAATGTCATTACCAAACAGGGCGACACACGCTCGCACTGGCTGTACATCATCATCAACGGCGAAGCGGAGGTCTATGTCGATCTGGTCAACGGCAAACGTCGCACCGTGCGTATCCTGGGGCGCGGCAACTTCTTCGGCGAGATGGGGTTGTTGACTGGTGCGCCGCGCTCGGCTTCAGTCGTCGCCAAGAGCGATGTGGAGTGCTACCGCATCGACAAAGATGTCATGGAGGAGATACTGCGCGCGCGTCCGGGCATTGCCGATGAGATTTCACACATCCTCGTCACGCGCCGTGCCGAACTGGATGTCGCGCTGCAGAACCTGGATGCGACTGGCCAACACAAGGATCTATCCCAGCAGCGTAGCGAGATACTTGCCACTATCAAACGCTTCTTCTCGCTCGGTTGATTTTCTGATGCCATGAATAACCAAGCGAAATTTAGGGTTTAATACAAGGGGGGGCTTCCTGTATCATGCGCCCCCAGACAACACGGATATTGTGCAGATGAAAGTTACCTTTCTGGATTTCGAGCAACCGGTCTCCGAACTGGAGAACAAGATCGAGCAGTTGCGTTATGTGCAGGATGATTCTGCCCTCGATATTTCCGACGAGATTGGCAGGCTGCAAAAGAAAAGCCAAACGCTGACCAAGGATATCTACGCCAAGCTCACGCCCTGGCAGATTTCGCAGGTTTCGCGCCACCCGCAGCGCCCCTATACGCTGGATTACATCCAGCATCTGTTTACCGATTTCGAAGAGCTGCATGGCGACCGCAATTATGCGGATGATCCTGCCATCGTTGGTGGTCTGGCCCGTTTCAACGGCCAGAGCGTGATGGTCATCGGCCACCAGAAAGGCCGCGACACCAAGGAACGCCAGTACCGCAATTTCGGTATGCCGCGTCCCGAAGGTTATCGCAAGGCGATGCGCCTGATGCGCCTGGCCGAGAAGTTCGGCATTCCCATCATGACATTCATTGATACGCCCGGCGCCTATCCCGGCGTGGGCGCGGAAGAGCGCGGTCAATCCGAGGCTATCGGCAAGAACCTGTATGTGATGGCCGAGCTGAAAGTGCCCATCATCTGCACCATCATCGGCGAAGGCGGTTCCGGCGGCGCATTGGCTATTGCCGTGGGCGATACCATGCTGATGCTGCAATATGCGACTTACTCGGTCATTTCGCCGGAAGGCTGCGCCTCCATCCTGTGGAAGAGTGCGGACAAGGCGCCGGATGCGGCAGAGACGCTGGGCATTACCGCAAACCGCCTGAAGACCCTGGGTCTGATCGACAAGATCATCAGCGAACCGCTGGGCGGCGCGCACCGCGATTATCCGGCGATGATGCAGAACCTTGGCAAAGCTTTGCAGGACATACTCAAGC
>CAYOJU010000025.1:25065-27530 GCA_964404355.1 uncultured Sideroxydans sp.
GATTATCCGGCGATGATGCAGAACCTTGGCAAAGCTTTGCAGGACATACTCAAGCAAGTGCAATCTCAAACCACCGAAGAGATGTTGCAGGCGCGTTTCAGCCGCTTGATGAGCTATGGCAAGTACAAGGAAATCGAGCTTAACTGACATTGTGGCGGCGCGCCTCGCGCCGCTTCTTCCAAGTCACAGTCACATCCTGATCGGTTTGAGCGGCGGCATGGATTCTGTCGTGCTGCTGCATCTGCTGCACGCGCTGGCTCCCCGCTTCGAGTGGAAACTTTCTGCCTTGCATGTCCATCACGGCATCAGTCCGAACGCCGAAGCGTGGACGTATTTCTGCTCCGGACTCTGCGCACAACACGACATTCCGCTGCACATCGAACGCGTCGACATCTCCGGATTGCGTGACGAACACGGCATCGAGGCTGCGGCACGCAAGCTGCGGCATGCGGCTTTCGCCAGGCAGACCTGCGATGTCGTTGCGCTGGCGCACCATGCCGACGACCAGGCAGAAACGCTGTTGCTGCAGCTGTTGCGCGGCGCTGGCGTCAAAGGAGTGGCGGCAATGCCTGTCCTGAGCAAGGTCGAAGGGCCTGTGCTTGAACCGGCCACTCCGCATGCACACGCCACCTTGCGACCGCTACTCGACATTCCCCGCGGCCAGCTCCTCGAATATGCACAGCAACACGCGTTGTCGTGGGTGGAGGACGAGAGCAATGCCGACGACCGTTACCCGCGCAATTTTCTACGCCATCGCCTGCTGCCGTTGCTGGAACATCGCTTCCCGGCGTACCGCGACACATTGACACGTAGCGCGCGGCATTTTGCCGAGGCGAGCGAGTTGCTCGACGAACTGGCGCAGCAGGATGCGCAGGGGGGGGAGGGCACAGCGACGCTTGAACTATCCCCGTTGCGCCAACTTTCCCATACTCGCGCCAAGAATTTGCTGCGCTATTGGCTGCACAAGCAGGGCGCGCCCATGCCGCAGAATGTGCAACTCGATGAATTATTAAATCAATTGCTCGATGCAAGGGATGATGCCGCAGTCTGTGTCGATTTCGGCAATTGGCAGGTACGCCGTTTTCAGGACAAGGCCCATGTCATGCAAATTCTGGGTGAATTCGATCAAAATCTGGTGCTTCCGTGGCATGGTGAAGCGGATATGGAATGGCCGGCGTTGAGTTCTCGCCTGATTTTCAGGCAGACGCAGGGGCAGGGCATCAGTCTGGCCAGTCTGCAAAGCGCGCCGGTGACCTTGCGCCTGCGCAGCGGCGGCGAAGCCTTGCGCCCTCATGCAACTGCCTCAACGCGCAGCCTGAAGAACTTATTGCAGGAGCATCATGTCCCACCCTGGCAACGCGAGCGGCTGCCGCTGCTGTATTGCGGCGATGAACTGGTGAGCGTGGTGGGTGTGGCGGTTGCCGCCGCATTCCATGCCTCCAATTCTGAACCCGGTTTGGTCGTGGAATAGGCTTCCTGACTGCGACAGGGCAGGCAAAGCCTGCTAGAATCGCGACCTCAGAATTTTCTGATTTATTTTCATTTTGGAGAGAAGAATGGCTGTCGAACGTACCCTTTCAATCATCAAACCCGATGCAGTAGCAAAGAACGTCATTGGTAAAATCTATTCCCGTTTTGAGACCAACGGATTGAAAATCGTTGCTGCCCAGATGCGCCACCTGACCCGCACCGAAGCCGAAGGTTTCTACGCCGTGCACAGTGAGCGTCCTTTCTTCAAGGATCTGGTGAGTTTCATGATTTCCGGTCCCGTCATGATTCAGGTGCTGGAAGGCGAGAATGCCGTGGCAAAGAACCGTGAGCTGATGGGTGCAACCGATCCGGCGAAGGCCGAACAAGGCACGATCCGCGCCGATTTTGCCACCAGCATCGATGCCAACGCAGTGCACGGTTCCGACTCTGCTGAAAACGCCAAGATCGAAATCGGTTACTTCTTTGCGCCGAATAATATTTGCTCCCGTTGATGCAAAACCTCCTCGACTTTGATGCGCAACAACTGACTGTCTGGTTTGCGGAGCAGGGCGAAAAGCCCTTCCGCGCCAAGCAGGTGCTGCGCTGGATTTACAAGGCCGGGGAGTCCGATTTTGATGCGATGAGTGATCTGGCTATTTCGCTCCGCGAAAAACTGAAACAAACTGCCTGCGTAAAGGCGCCCAGCGTGATGCGCGAAGAAGTCGCTTCCGATGGCACGCGCAAATGGCTGCTGGATGTAGGTACGGGCAATGCGGTGGAAACCGTGTTCATTCCGGAAGGCGACCGCGAAAATGCTGCGGATGGTCCGGATTCCGGAGAAGCGGTCGCCAGCATCACCTCCGCTGGCCGATCCCGCTTCGCGGGTCCCTCGTCCCGCGCTCCGGTGCGCTATCGCGGCACGCTGTGCGTTTCGACTCAGGCCGGATGCGCACTGGATTGCGCGTTCTGCTCCACCGGCAAGCAGGGCTTTAACC
>CAYOJU010000026.1:0-6306 GCA_964404355.1 uncultured Sideroxydans sp.
GCATCCAGAAGGAAGGCTGCGACGGCATCATCACCTCGGCGCGCTTCATCCTGCACCGCGAACACAAGTTCACGCGCACTGTTTGCATGGAGTTCTTTGGTCAGGTGCACGAAGCGGTACCTTCCATCGTGGAAATCACCACCCTGTTCAGCAAGAACGGCTCGCACCCTTCCCCCTTCCCGCTTCGCTCTGCTCCTGTTCTTTTGGCGGGTCTGGAACATCTGGACGAGCGCTACCTGAAAGCGGTGGGCTATGCCACCAAAGCCAAGCGCAACGGCCGCCCGAAGATGGTGCTGATTGCCGACGTGGTGAGCGACGACGAACGCGCGGTGGGCGAAGCCGCTTCCGAAATCGTGCGCATTGCCAGCCTGCGCCACGGCGAAGGCTTCATCGCAGTATCGGCCGAAGCGCGCAAGAAATTCTGGCTGGATCGCGCGCGCACCGCCGCCATCGCCAAACACACAAACGCCTTCAAGGTAAACGAAGACGTGGTGATCCCGCTGCCGCGCATGGGCGACTATTGCGATGGCATCGAGCGCATCAATATCGAGTTGTCGCTCGGCAACAAGATCAAGCTGCTGCAAGCGCTGACGGAATTCTTCGCAGGCGAACTGCCCTTGTATTATCAGGACGATGCGCAAGTCGGCGACGAAGAACTGCTGGGCAACCGCCCGCAACAAGCGCGTGACCTGCTCCTGGAAGTTGGGGCGCGCTGGCAATGGATGCTGGACAATCTTGATGCAGCCTGTAGCGGGTTGCCTGTAGCGGGTAGCCAAACCACTACAGCTACCAGCTCCGTCTTCCAGGTCCTGCAGGATCGCAGCGTACGCGCCTCGTGGAAGCGCGAAGTGCGCGATCCCTTGCGCCAGATTTTCAGCGGCAGCACTTACCTGCCCATCCTCGAACAATGCACCGCCATCCACCAGCGCGTGCTGAAGAGCCGTGTGTTTGTGGCGCTGCACATGCATGCGGGCGACGGCAACGTGCACACCAATATCCCGGTCAACTCCGACGACTACGCCATGCTGCAACAGGCCTACGGCGCGGTGGAACGCATCATGAAGTTGGCGAAAGACCTGGGCGGTGTGATCTCGGGTGAGCACGGCATCGGCATCACCAAGTTCGACTTCCTCGAAGAAACCGAGACTGCTCCCTTTGCCGCCTACAAACAGAAGATCGATCCCGAAGGCCGCTTCAACAAGGGCAAGCTGCTCAAGGGCAGCAACCTGGAACGCGCCTATACGCCCAGCTTCAGCCTGATGGAACTGGAAAGCCTGATCCTCGAAAAGAGCGCTCTGGGAGACATCTCCGACTCGATCAAGGATTGTCTGCGTTGCGGCAAATGCAAGCCGGTGTGTAACACGCATGTGCCGCGCGCCAATCTGCTGTATTCGCCACGCAACAAGATACTCGCTACCTCGCTGTTGATCGAAGCCTTCCTGTACGAAGAGCAGACGCGGCGCGGTGTGTCCATCGCGCACTTCGCCGAATTCAACGACGTGGCCGACCACTGTACGGTGTGTCACAAGTGCATCAAGCCTTGCCCGGTAGATATTGATTTTGGCAACGTGTCGGTGGCGATGCGCAACTTCCTGCGCAAACAGGGCAAGAAGAATTTCAGCCCTGTCAGCGCGCTGTCCATGATGTATCTCAGCGTGACCGATCCGACCGCCACCAAGTTGCTGCGCAAGGTGATGTTCCAATGGAGCTACAAGATTCAGCGTCTGGGTTACCAGATCGCCAAACATCTGGGCTTGTTCCGTCAGCAGGTCGCTCATCCGCCAGCCAGCGTGGGCAAACCGCCGCTGGTCGCGCATGTGATTCATTTCCTGAACAAGCCGCTGCCCGGCGCTTTACCAAGCAGGACGGCGCGCGCCTTGCTCGACATCGAAGACAACACCATAGTCCCTGTGATTCGCAATCCGCGCAAAGCGAACGAAGATTCGGAAGCGGTGTTTTACTTCCCCGGTTGCGGTTCGGAACGCATGTACTCGCAAATCAGTTTGGCCACACAGGCAATGCTGTTTGAGACCGGTGCAACTACCGTGATGCCGCCTGGCTACTTGTGTTGCGGGTATCCGCAGAGTGCTTCCGGCTTTGAAAACAAGGGCACGCAGATCACTACCGACAACCGCGTGCTGTTCCATCGCGTAGCGAATACGCTGAACTATCTCGACATCAAGACGGTGATCGTATCCTGCGGCACTTGCATGGATCAGCTGCTGGAATACCAGTTCGACAAGATTTTCCCCGGCTGCCGCCTGCTGGACATTCACGAGTATTTGCTTGAGAAAGGCGTAAAACTCGAAACACCCACAGGCAAGCGTTACCTCTACCATGATCCTTGCCATTCACCGATGAAGACTTATGCCCCGCTCAAGGTGGCGAACGAATTAATGGCCGCTCCGGTCATACTGAGTGATCGCTGCTGCGGCGAAGCAGGAACCTTTGGCATGAACGTGCCTCACATCGCCACCCAGGTGCGCTTCCGCAAGGAAGAGGAAATACGCAAAGGTGCGGATGAGTTGCGCGCCGATGGCTATGCAGACGAGGTGAAGATACTTACTACATGCCCGGCTTGTTTCCAGGGATTGAGCCGCTATGCGGACGATGCCGGCGGCACCTCCACCGATTACATCGTCGTGGAAATGGCCAGGCATCTGCTTGGCCCCGACTGGCTGAATGATTTTGTCGCCAAGGCGAATAACGGCGGCATCGAACGCGTTTTGCTTTAAGCAACAGCCATGCTGCCGCTCGAACCGACCGATGACAGAGTCGTGCCAGTATTCAAGGATGCGGCCTCTTGCACAAAGTGGTTAAGCCAGCTGCAACTCACCAACCTGAATCTGGCGCAGGGCACGCTACGGACCAGACTGGACGAATTCAACCGCTATCCCATGCGCGGCAAGGAGCGTTTGAAAACGCTGGAAACGCTGCGCGAGACCGTGGGCATAGTGCAGGCCGATTTCGCCAAAAAACTGTTGGGGAAAAAACTTCCGCTCGGCGACGAGGAATTCACCGCGCTCATCGCGCTGTCCAGCCTTTGGCTCAGCCTGCTCAACGGCTACCTGCGCTGCCTGCAATCGCTGGAGTTGGGAGACGCGTCGCTCTCTTCCGAAGCAACGCTGTTATGGCACCGTTGCATGTTCTACTGTGGCTTGCAGCTTGGCGAATTCCT
Source organism: uncultured Sideroxydans sp. (assembly GCA_964404355.1). Taxonomy (GTDB): domain Bacteria; phylum Pseudomonadota; class Gammaproteobacteria; order Burkholderiales; family Gallionellaceae; genus Sideroxyarcus. Next base: position 3,179 of record CAYOJU010000026.1, read on the forward strand.
GCGCGTCGGGTGCGAGCCGGACGGAAAATCATGGCAACGATTCCACACCCTCTACGCAGACATCGAACAGCGCGGCCTGCAAAAGGAACCCGTTGCCGACAAACTGAATCCCGCGTGCCGCACCTCCTGCCGCACGCTTTACACCAAGATGCTGTTGTTGCACCGCGCGCGCTTCCTTGGCTTGAGACGCAACCAATGGCCGACCTTGAACCGCTGGCTGGACAACTGGGGCGAAACCTATACCCTCGAACGCAGTTGCAGCATGACCATGGAAGACGCGCGGCCGCTAGCCGTCGATCTGGCCGGAACACGCGGACTGATTTCGATACAGAGTGCCACGTCCGCCGAAAGCATGCGTTTCATGGCCATGGTTCCGCTATCCAAACTCATCCGCGTGAAAACCATCCTGCTACAGCAGGGGCAGTTGCCGCTGCATCTGGAACTCGGCGACGACATGAGTAGCAAGGAATGCACTGATCTTTTCAACAGACTGCACGCCTGCTGGTGCGAACCGCACAAGGAATCGATTGCTGATGAACCGCGCGATGCGCCCGTTGTGGAGCTCTGTTTTGGTCTGGAAAATATTTATGCGCACATCGCGCACAAACCGTTCACGCCGCCGGAAACTTTGGGTATGGGCGACAAGGACAAACAGATCGAGACTTTTGGCCGCGTGCTGGATCAGACTGATCGCCACAACCTGTTTCAACTCGGTTTCCTGACCGAGCAATGGCTGGCGGAAGAAGACGGATTACTGCATGCACAGCTGTTGCGCAAAACCACTTCCGGCGGGCGAGTCGGCCTGAACCAGATTGTTTGCGTGCACAAGGCGGAAGGCATTGTCTACAAACTGGGGGTTGTGACCATGACCAGCGTCACGCGCACGGGACAACTCTATATCGCAGTGCGCTACTTGCCGGGTCAGCCCGGCGTCGCCACTGTGCGCAGTATCGGAGGCAGCAATCTGCTTTGCGGCACCGCCGCTGCCCTCACGCTTCCCGAGATGCCCTCCTTGCGCATTCCGTCCAGCATCATCATCCCGCGCGACTGGTTCGGCATAGGACGCCGCATCGAACTTTCTGCCAAGGAAGGCTCAAAGCTGGACGTTGTTCTCGGTATCAGCGTGGAAAAAGGGCTCGACTTCGAACGTGTGAGTTACATGCCCGTCACCTAGCTTCCCGCCATCGATTCAGGCCGCAACGATTCGCCGTTTGGCCGGAAAAACGATGCTGAAAGTGCTGCCCTTGCCTTCTTCGCTGGTGATATTGAGCTGCGCCTGATGGCGCATGACGATGTGTTTGACGATGGCCAGCCCAAGCCCCGTGCCGCCGGTCTCGCGCGAACGGCTACGATCCACACGATAGAAACGTTCGGTGAGACGGGAAATGTGTTGTGGCGCAATCCCGATGCCGCTGTCCCTGACGCTGAACTGCATATGTCCATCGGACTGCTCGGACCAGCGCAAGACGACGTCGCCGCCCGGCGGGGTATAACGAATGGCATTGGTTACCAGGTTGCCGAAAGCGCTATGCAGCTCATTGCCACTGCCGCCGAGTCCGGCTTCGCTCTCGATTTCCAGAAGGATATTGTGCTCCCCGTTGCTCAGTGAACGACCCTCTTCATACAGGGTGCGCATCAGGTCCGGCACATTCACTTTTTCTTCAGGCAACACGTTTTGCTCGTTTTCCAGCCGTGACAGGGTGAGCAGGTCATCCACCAGACTTTCCATGCGCCTGGTCTGATCGCCCATCAGGTGCAGCGCGCGGCGCGCCATGTCGTTTTCCAGATTCGGCATATCCTGCATGGTTTCAACAAAGCCGTTAACCACCGTCAGCGGCGTACGCAATTCGTGCGACACGTTGGCAACGAAATCGCGACGCATGGTCTCGATGCGTTCCAGATGGGTAATGTCGCGGCTGATCATCAGGCGCTTGCTGCTGCCGTATGAGATTAGTTTGATTGAAAGCACGAGATCGCCATGGCGCGAATCGCGCAACACCAGCGGCTCGGCAAAATTATTCTTTGCCAGGTATTGCACGAATTCCGGTTGGCGGGCGAGATAGGTGATCTGCTGTCCGATATCGCGTTCGCTATCCAGCCCGAAATGGCGCTCGGCCTGCGGATTGCACCATTCGATGTGGTCGCCCTCACCCAGAATCACCACGCCTTCGGGCAAGGCCGACGTGGCCTGTTCCATCTGGTGCAAAGCGGCAGCATGCAGTTCGCGATCCTTGCGGCGCCGTTTGGTCAGCTTGTTCAGTTTCGAAAAGGCATCCTCCCACAGGCCGGTGCCTTCAGGCACACCCTGCGTGTCCGGATCGGACAGCCAGCGGATGAAAGCGGCCAGATTGCGCAGATGACTGAGCAGCCGCAAAGACATGCCAAGGCCGAAGAATAATGCAGCAGGCAACGCCCCCGCCGCCGCCCAGACCAGCAGGGAGAGCAGGATCATCACCAATGGAAAAACGAAAGCGCGCTGCCAGAAATCGCCCACTGCGGAACCTCGAAAATAGTCAGGCGGCATTATAAGGGGTGAGACTGACTGAAGGTTCGCGGAAAACTTATTCCCTGGAAAAACGGTAGCCGCTGCCGCGCACGGTCTGCACCAGATTGTCCAGACCGGAAGGTTCCAGCGCCTGGCGCAGGCGGCGGATGTGGACATCCACCGTGCGCTCTTCCACAAACACGTGATCTCCCCATACTTGGTCGAGCAACTGGGCACGGCTATACACGCGTTCGACGTGGGTCATAAAGAAGTGCAACAGACGGAATTCCGTGGGCCCCAGATCGATGACCTGACCATTGGCACTGACGCGGTGGGTGGTTGGCGACAGTTCCACACCTTCCACGCGCACTGTCTCGTCGCTCATCTGCGGCGCGCGGCGGCGCAGCACGGCGCGGATACGCGCCATCAACTCGCGCGGCGAAAAAGGCTTGGTCATGTAATCGTCGGCGCCGGATTCCAGCCCGAGTATCTTGTCGCGTTCGTCGGTACGCGCGGTGAGCATGATGATGGGAACATCACGGGTGCGCGAGTCGGCCCGCAGGCGCCGAGCCATCTCGACACCGGAAGTGCCGGGCAGCATCCAGTCGAGCAGGATAAGGTCAGGCAGGGCGCGGTTGACCTC
>CAYOJU010000026.1:6406-27027 GCA_964404355.1 uncultured Sideroxydans sp.
TGCCGGGCAGCATCCAGTCGAGCAGGATAAGGTCAGGCAGGGCGCGGTTGACCTCAGCCAGCGCACTGGGCACATCGTAGGATTGAATGGCGCGAAAGCCGCATTGCGCCACGTTGAATGCCAGCAATTCCTGGATCGCCGGCTCGTCTTCCACTATCAGAATATTCGCTGTCGTCATCTATTTCTCCATCGTTCCATATCTCATGGCCGGAGATGATATGAAAGAATTATGACAGTAACATGACAGATAACCCTGACAGGCTGTTGAAAAACGTAGCGAGCGATGACAGAACAAGGCGCGCAATGGCGAAAAAGCGGAGTTTACTGGTAGTAAATGAGCATTTTGAGCCATTAAGCAACGCAGTTATGTCGAGCGCAGTAGTTTTTCAACAGCCTGTTAAGGTTCGCTATGGTGCGGCGGGTGATGATGAGGATGATCTGCCGTGTGTTCGGTATGGCTGGCCGCCTGATGATGCAGTGCGGCATGTTCGGGCTCCTGCGGCAGCGGCCCGGCAACGATGCTGGGCAAGAGGGACCCTATAACCATGCCGATGACACTGGCAATCACGCCTGCGAACTGCGCCGGGAAATAGGGATCTTCCGGCCCGAATATCAGGATGGAAAGCCACACCGACAGGCCGCAGAAAATTGCCAGCAGCGCCCCTTGGGTGGTGGAACGCTTCCAGAACAGCCCTGCCACCAGCGGCACAAACGCCATGACCAGCGTGATCTGGTAGGCGTTTTCAACCATTTTGAAGATGCTCGCCTTGGAATACATCGCGTACATCGTAACCAGAACCGTGAATACCAGCGTCACACCGCGCATGATATGCAGCATTCTGCGATCAGAGACCTTATGTCCGATCATCGGCTTGAGGATGTTTTCGCTGAACGTCACCGACGGTGCCAGCAGCGTGGCAGAGGCGCAGCTCTTGATGGCGGAAAGCAGGGCACCGAAAAACATCACCTGGAAGAACAAATGCACCTCCGGGCGCAGGATCAGGCGCGGCAGGATCATTTGCGGATCGGTCTCGATCAGGTCGCTCACCAGCTTCGGATCGATCAGCGTGGCCGAATAAGCCAGGAACATCGGCACGAAGGCGAACAGGAAATACAGCACACCGCCCAACACCGAAGCCCAGATGGCTATTTTTTCCGTCCTGGCCGATTGCACGCGCTGGAACACGTCCTGCTGCGGGATGGATCCGAACATCATGGTGATCCAGGCCGCGACGAAGGCAATTATCTCCTTGGCATCCAGCGCAGGCCAGAACTCGAATTTGTTCGCCTGCACGGCATGTTCAAACACGACTCCTACACCGCCCACTTCGCCGCTGATCTCGTAGCCGATGAACAACATGCCGATGACGATGATGATCATCTGGATAAAGTCGGTGATTGCCACCGCCCACATGCCGCCGAAGAACGTGTAGATCAGGATGGTGCCGGAACCTATCCACATCCCCGCAACCTTGCTGATCTCGCCGGCGGACACCACGTTGAATACCAAGCCGAGTGCAGTGATCTGCGCCCCCACCCAGCCGAGGTAGGAAATCACGATGGCAATGGTGGTCAGCACCTCAACGCTGCGGCCAAATTTCTTCTTGTAGAAATCGCCTATGGTCAGCAGATTCATGCGGTAAAGCGGCGCCGCAAAGAACAGCCCGACCAGGATCAGGCACATGGACGCACCAAACGGATCGGCCACGACACCATGCAGGCCTTCTTTCAGGAAAGTCGCCGGAATGCCGAGCACCGTCTCGGAGCCAAACCAAGTGGCAAACACCGTCGCCGTCACCATATAGAACGGCAGGTGGCGTCCGGCAATGGCGAAGTCTTTGGTGTTATGAACGCGTGTGGCGGCGTACAAACCGATGCCGACCGAAATGATCCAATAAGCAATGACGAACCACAGCAACATGTGAATATCCCGCGATAGAACAATGGCGGCTATTTTATCAGCGTTCGGGAAAACGAAAAGGCAGCCGGGTTAAAGCCGCCTTTTCAAATTCGGCTGAAGCATGACCTATAAGCAGGCAGCGTCGATCAATTGACGCGCAAGCGTTACCGGTTCCGGCAACGCCGGCAATGCGCTGCGCGAATACCATCCGGCTGCTTCGATTTCCGAAGGATCGGGTGTGATGGTTCCACCTGAATAGTCGGCAAAGAATCCCACCATCAGGGAATCCGGAAATGGCCAGGGCTGGCTGCCAAAATAGCGCAGATTGGTTATTTCAATTCCCACTTCTTCGCGAACCTCACGCTTCGCGCATTGCTCCAGTGTTTCGCCCGCCTCAACAAACCCTGCCAGAGCACTGAAAACACCGGGCTTGAAACGCGGGCTGCGCGCCAGCAATAGTTCATCACCGCGACTGATCAGCACCATGACAACCGGTGAAATTCTTGGATACGCAACAAGGCCGCACGATGGACACACCATTGAGGACTCCCCTGCCCTGATGGTGGTAGCAGTGCCACACTTGCCGCAGTAGCGGTGGTTCTTGCGCCAATCCAAGAGCATGATGGCACGAATGATCAGGGAAATGACTTCGGCGTCTGCCATATTGAGCAGGCTGCGGAGTGACATCAGCTCTCCGGAAATATTCTCGGGAAGGTGGTCGATGTCCGCCGCATAGCAAGGCAGTCCCCGCCATTCCCCGACCAACAATGCATCATTGGGATCGCAAAAATCTGCCGCCAGTCCGCGAGGAAGAATATTTCCGCTGGCACTATCAATTGCCAGCAATTTGTTTTCACGGCGAAGCAGCCAGTAGTAGCTCGATTCGTTCATGGTGTACCTAAATTCCCGGATGAACCCACAGGCTGTGAATGTTACTAGATTTGGCGGACAGGACAGTCTGCTTAATGTCACATATCGACATCAGGCACGTTAGACTGTGAAGGGCCCAAATTAACCCATAGCTGCCGTTTGAGCTTCCCGAAATCGGACATTCTCAAATTCAACTTTTAACCCGTATGTGCCCTTCAGGTTTCCCGATAAAGCACGTTCAGTCAACATAAACGGCAACGTTACAAGTTTCAAAAGCTCCAATTGGCACAGGTCAGTACTTGGTATTTGCCCTAACCCCGGATACATCTAGCCAATTGCGTACCTCAGGAACTTTCTGAAATCCGGCTATAAGGTTGGACACGGCATCTTGCATAGCCAGATCCGTCACTACTCCACGAGCTTGGGTGAAGAACAACACATGCTCAGGTACGTGGGATGCATATCCTGAAACCGTCCACGATCCAAGGCGTTCTCCAGTAGACGAGTAGAGAATAAACCCGAATGTTATCCGAGCTTGATAAATGTAGCGCATATCCGTTGGACGGTACTCTTGAAATTGTTCAATTACCGGTTCGATTGTACCGGCAAGCGCCTTTGAGCTTGATGAGGGTTGATCCCGGCTGTTAAGTAGCACGGTGTTTTCGAAAAGACCCCCAAAGGCTTGAGCGAGCAGCGTGCTGCTTGCTTGTCCTATTTCAAAGTAAAAAGGTTGTCCCGAGTCCCACTCGGTATAACCGTAATTACGAAACGACTGAGGGATGAGGATGCCGACCGTTAATGGAATCTTTTGCGAATAATTTTGACTGCCGAGTTGTGGGTGCAGGGGAACGTTTTGGCAGCCGGCAAAAAATAGAGTACAGGCGACAACAATCAAACGACATAAAATGTTTTGCATTTGCAAACTCAATTTCATAGTGAACACACTAGCCACTTCATCTTCAAGCAACCAAGATTTCATAATTAAGACGATGGGATATATCCTTATGTCTACTTGTGGCCGCATTCTGACTGTTTGCATTCGGTAACGACACCGTCTGTTGCATGCAAGCTCGAAATCAAACATTCGCGACCTACAGTTTCCTAATCCATTTCGAACGGCCGGTGTTGTAAATGCGGACAGTCACCGGTTGAGGGTGATAATGCTCGAAAGCGACTAGGGGCTATTTGCCACCATGCTGTCGTAGCACATCGGCCACGTCGCCATTTTCATACGTTCTCGCGTATGCCAAGGGAGTGAGACCCTGCTTGTCGAGAGCATTGACTTCAGCACCCTTGGCAATTAGCAGCTCGGCAATGTCCTTATGTCCTTGATAGGCGGCAGAATGGAGAGGGGTAAGGCCATCGTCGCCTTTGGCGTTAACGTTAGCACCTTTGGCGATCAGCAACCCGGCAACATCCTTGTGTCCGTGCTTGGCGGCGAAATGAAGCGGGGTAACGCCAATAACGGTCTTGGCGTTAACGTCGGCACCCTTGGCGATCAGCAACTCGGCAACATCCTTCTGACCACCTCGAGCAGCGTCATGAAGAGGGGTATTACCAAACCTAGTCCTGGAGTTGACTTCTGCACCTTTGGCAATCAGTAGTTCGGTAACATCCTTGTGGCCCTGAAAGGCGGCGAAATGAAGAGCGGTACCGTCCCTGTCCGTGGCGTTGACGTTCACACCATCGGCCAGCAGTCGGCTGACTTCTTCTACGTTCCCCGACGCTGCCGCCATCTTTAAATTGAATTCTGCATCTGCACAGCCACAGAGATTCAGCACCAGTGCGAAACACAACATCACACCAGATAATTTGTGTAATTGAATGATCGTCATGTTTCCCACCCACCTGTCATCAGTCTGGATCGACCCCACACAGTAACCAAGGGATACGAATCAGGATTTAACCACAACTCGAGAGTTGATCGCAGTAACCTGTTACGTTCCACACTACCTTTTTTTACTGCAAAACATCAGAACTGGAAGAAACGCATGAGTGTCTCCTCCTGGCCGCATTGTGACTGTTTGTCTCAGCTATCGCCACCGTCTCGTGCTCGCTCGAAAGCAGACGTGGACGACCTTCAGTTCCCAACCCATTTCACCCATCCGAGTTTCTCGGTAACGGCCATTCAAAGTGCCAATTTAGGGGCGCTGTGCTACGCGTAAATGCACAAATCTCCTGGAACAACGGATTAAGCCAACATAGTGATATTGACTCCACCTTCGATTGGCTGCCAGAAACCGGATGCGGTCGGCTCAGTTGGCATGCTCCAGAGCCGGAGACGCCATTCCGAAGACCTTAGGTCACTCCAAGAGCCACCGCAGAGAACAGTCATGATTGAGCCAGAGGCTCGAACTTCACGAGAGATACCGTCAGGGGTTCGGAGTGCGATCCCGCAACTGCTTCGAAGCGGTTCCCGCCGTGCTGCGCGTGCGTCGTCGTATTCCCCCGCTTCTTCAGCGCGTATGACTTCTAGCCTGAGCGCTTCGAGTTCTTCGTGAGTATGTCGCCTGGCTACGGGAGTTATCCCGTCGCCGGGGATGAGTTGCAATTTCAGTTGGTCGTCAAAATCGAGGACAAGACCTTCTACCCAATAAACTGTGTCGTATTTGCCGTCGCCTCTCTCGATCGACCCAGAGACCGAGAAACAGGCAAAACCTTTTTCACGTCGAGAACATGCGATGTCCCAGTTAAGCGAGCAGCACTCATCTATGCTTGCGTGCAAAAGATTTTCGCCGTTGAGAGTAACGTGCAGAGCGGTCATTTGTAGATCAACTTAGTTCGTCTTTGAATCATATTATCTATTTTGAGGACGCCCTCGAACTTCCGCTATTGGCCGATTTCTGCCGTTGATGCAGTTACAGTTGCCCGCGATACTACGTCCGCTTTCCATCCGACAGCAGCCAGCCACATACCAAGTACTCATCCTTAGAACCCGAGTCGCTTCAACTAACACTGTTAGACCGACAACTTCACATCCACTCCCAGCATGCGGATGCGTGCCGCAAAACTTTCCATTTGCCCGCTCGACAGTGCTGACAAACGCGATCCTTCTTTCTGCATGGAAGGACGCGCCAGGCCATACAGCAGCACACCCTGAGGCGTGATGCCGCCACGCAAAAGGCCCTTGAGGAAATCTACATAGTCGTCCTCGTCCTGCGCTAACGGCGCCTTGCCATCCAGCGCGAACCAACAGGTTTGCAGCCAGGTGTTGGGGCAGCAGGCGATGGCAGCGGCGAGGTTCTGCTGGACTTTTTCCATTGTCATTTTGGTGTCGTTGACGAGCGCCATACCTGCTTCGCTAGCGCGATCCAGCTTGAACCAGACTTCGCCGTTGAGTTGTGCCATGCGACGCAGGCCCTGTTGCACATTGTCGCGCTGCATGAGGCTGCCGTTGGTGATGAGCACCAGTTTGAGATCGGCGGGCTTGAGTCTGGCGATGATTTCGATGACCTCGGCAAATTCCTGCGCGCTGGTCGGTTCGCCGTTACCGGAAATGGCGATGTCGTTTATGCGGCGCACTTCGGGTGGCACGCGCTGCATGAAATCGCCGTGCTGCAAGTCGTGCAGGAAACCGCTCAGTTCTTTTTCCAGCAACGGCAAATCAACCGGCGGCGCGGTACCGCGCACTAGGTCGGGCACCTGGCAGTAGATACAGCGCCAGTTGCAGGCGTTGTTGGTGTTGAGGTTGATACCGATGGAGACGCCTCCCGCACGGCGCGAGACCACCGGATAGACGTAGCGCAGTCCGGCGCTGTCGCGGCTGTGGTCGGTAGTGCTCAGTTTCGTGGGTTCGTCAGTCACGGCAACACCTATCAAACATAAACGATTCATCACACCGGCGCTGTGTGTGTTGTTGAGACTGATTGATCTTTCCGTAAATCATTACACACACAAATTCAGCACCCGTCATTCCGGCGAAGGCCGGAATCCAGCTTGACCAATAGCTCCGCGCAGCGGGCAAAGCTGTATTTGGCGGTTGTCCCACTACGTGGGGGTTTCTTTATTTGGCTGGATTCCGGCCTTCGCCGGAATGACGAAACCTTTATGCGTAGTCTCAGGACTTCACCAGCGGCAAATACTGCGCCGGGTCCACCGGCTTGCCTAGCCTGCGTATCTCGAAATGCAGTTCGACTTGGCTGGCATCGGTGTTGCCCATCTCGGCGATCTTCTGGCCCTTGCTGACGCTCTGGCCTTCTTTCACCAGGATCTGGTCGTTGTGCGCATAGGCGCTGAGATAGGTCTTGTTGTGCTTGATGATGATGAGCTTGCCGTAACCGCGCAGGCCGCTGCCGCTGTACACCACCTTGCCCGCCGCGCTCGCCACCACGGGCTGGCCGCGCTGGCCGACGATGTCCACGCCCTTACGGTTGTCGCTCTCGGAGAATCCGGCCACCACCTTGCCGTTGGTGGGCATTCCCCATTCCAGCGGGGATTCATCGTCCACCGGGCGCGGTTTGATGGCAGGCGATTTGGCGGGAGCAACAGCCACCGGCGCTACAACCTCTGCTGCCGGTTCAACCTGCAAGCGTTCCGCCTGTGCCAGCGCCTGATCGGTATAGGCCAGCTTGCCCGCCTTGGGGTAGCTCTTGGTCACGGCATCCGGCACTTGTGACGCCATCACCGGCTTGGGTACGTCTTTGGGGACAGATGATCCGGCGACCGGGATATGCAGTTCCAGCTGCTGGCCGATCTTGATCGCCGCCGGATTGTCGAGTTTGTTCCATTCGGCCACGTCGCGGTAATCCACGCCGTTCAGGAATGCAATGCTGTACAACGTATCGCCCTTCTGCACGACATGACTGCGCGTCACGGTCTCGTATTCGGAATCCATTACCGGCACCGGTTTTTTGGCGGCAGGTTGCGTTGGCGATTGTTGTTGTGGCTGTACTGCCGGCTTTTTATCCGCGCCGTATTCCATGACGGGCGCATGCCGGCCACCGGGTGCAACGATCGCGCATCCCGCCAGCGCGAGTATGGCCAAGGCCCATGTTGCCCACTGCAGAATCTGCTTGCTCATGCTTTCCCCATCATCAAGGGTACGAATTTCACGGCATCCAGACGAGTCTCGCGGAAACCGCTCTCGTCGCGCTCGATCAGATACAGGTACTGTTCCTGTGTTCCCATCGGCAAAACCATTCTACCACCGACCGCCAACTGCTCTCGCAGCACGTCGGAAAGCGCGGGCGCGGCGCAGGTCATGATAATGCCGTCGAATGGGGCCACATCCTGCAAGCCCGACGTGCCGTCCGTATAGCGCAGCGTGACATTGAATATCTTCAACTCGCGCAGCGTATTCCTGGCGCGTTCGTATAGGGGCAGGATGCGCTCGACGGAATAGACTTCCTTGGCCACTCTGGCCAGCACTGCCGCCTGATAGCCGCAACCGGTACCGATTTCCAGCACGCGGTTGAGTTGTTTGCCGTTGCGCAGCACTTCCGTCATGCGCGCCACGATGTAAGGCTGCGAGATGGTCTGTCCGTGCCCAATGGGCAGCGAGACATCATCGTAAGCGCGCGTCGCCAGCGCTTCGTCGATGAAAATATGGCGCGGCACTTCGTTCATTGCCGCCAGCACGGTTTCGTCCTTGATGCCTTCGGCGCGCAGCCGTTCGATCAGGCGGCCACGCGTGCGGGCCGAGGTCATACCGATGCCGGCGTGACGCAGATTCACTTTTGCACCCCTAACCAGGAACGCACTGCATCCATCTGGCTGTATTGCGTGAGGTCGATCTGTAGCGGCGTAATGGAAACGCGGCGCTGCGAGGTCACAAAGAAGTCCGTGCCCTCGCCCGCATCCTGCGCCTTGCCTGCGGCGCCAACCCAGTACACCGGCTCACCGTGCGGGTTGCTGCTCTTGATCACCGGCTCGGCCTTGTGGCGCTTGCCCAGGCGGGTGACTTCCATGCCTTGCAGTTGTTCATAGGGGACATCCGGCACGTTCACGTTGAGCAACCAGGGATGCGAATTCGTCTGCGTCATAAAGCGTTGCACCAGTTCCACCGCCACCTTACCCGCTGTTTCGTAATGCACAGGACCGTGCCTGGCCATCGAGATGGCAATGGCGGGAATGCCGAGCAGGAAGCCTTCTGTCGCTGCCGCCACGGTGCCGGAGTAAATGGTGTCGTCGCCCATGTTTGCACCGGAGTTGATGCCCGACACCACGATGTCCGGTTGGGTATCCAGCATGCCAGTCACGGCCAGATGCACACAGTCGGTGGGCGTCCCGTCGACATAATAGAAGCCGCTCGGTGCCTGGCGCAGGTTGAGCGGTCGGTTAAGCGTGAGCGAATTGCTGGCGCCGCTGCGGTCGCGTTCGGGAGCGACCACCGTCACTTCGGCAATGGCGGATAGATGCTGGGCCAGACAGGCCAAACCCGGCGCGAAATAGCCGTCGTCGTTACTGATCAGGATGCGCATGGGATAAGGCTGAATGAAAGAAACAAGGCAAAGTGTGTGTCATAGTCATTGGCGATCGGATAGGCGCAGTAATGGCGTATCGCCGAAACGAATGTTAGCCGCCTTTTCCGTTTGCTTCCAGCCTATCGTGCCTTGTACTTCCAGCCAATCCCGAAATTCAGGATGCTTGCTTTGTTTCCGGCAAATTGGCTTTTGTTCTCAGCAACTCAACCAGTTTCTCGAAACCAACCAGGTAGCTGTGGAAACTGAGTTTCTGTCGGTCGGCAAAAGTGACCACGCCCATACGCCCGCCCTTGGCAAACCAGACATCGACCGCCGTAATGTCGGAAACCCGATATTGAGCCGGCTTGAATCCGCCAACAATGATGCGATCATCGTCGACCGTCAGCGAATAGCTGTATGAGCGCAGCCCTTCATAAAGGATGGTGACAAATAGTGGTAAAAAGAGCAGCCAGCCCCAGAACTTCGGATTCGTGCCCACATACAAAGCCACCAGCATGATCAACGCGGCAGCAAACCTGGTGTAGGACAACCATTTAGGATTTCGGAATGTCATCTGAGTATTCTTATTCTAGTTATATGAATTAAATTGGCTCGAACACGATGCAAGCCAATTTTCCCTGCCCCTCTCCCTTGGGGCCGCCATGAAGCAAAAAGCTATCCATGACGCCGTTATTGTAATTTACATAGTTAATTAATCAAGTATGCGCAGCATTAAAGACATGCTTGAAACAAAATGGGAATTAGCCTTGTCGGTGCGAAAAACCACAATTGAAGTTTGCCTGACGCTGATAACTATGGGAGGATTCCCCCTGAACCGAGTCTTATCAACCGCATCATTGGAGAACACCATGTCAAGAATGCACAGTATTTCCCTTCCCGTAGCACTGTTTTGTTCCGCGCTCGCCATTTCGGCTTGCGCAACCAAACCGCAAGAAACTGCTGCCGCCGCTCCGGCACCTGCTCCAGCAGCAGCCCCCGCGCAGGAGGCTGCACCGGCTGCTGCTTCGACAACAACTGCCGATCAGCCCGCTGCCGCACCGGCAGTCGTGGCAGAACATCCCGCCCCCAAACCGGCAGTGAAGCAGGCCAAGAAAAAAGTTGTCAAGGCTGCACCGCCTAAAGTCGAACCCACCCCGGTTCCTGTCCCGGTTGTGAAACAGGAAGCACCAGCAGCAGTATCCGCGCCACAAGAGGCCACCCCGGCTGTAGTGGTTACGCCGCTCCCTCCGGCAGCAACCACACCCGGCTTCCTGGAAAAGTACTGGATGTGGTTGGTCGGAGTGGTCGTTGCCGTGATCGCTTTCCTGCTGATGAAGAAGAAAGACTGACCATACAAGCAATCGTACGTTCATGACACTTATGCTGGATGCGCCGTTTACCGGCGCATCCATGCATTTTTGATAATGCAGTTGAGTAAGCCTTTCCCCTGAATCAAAGACGTGTCCATCCCCTTTCATGGGATGGGAAAATACTTCTGTCAGATCGCCTCAGCCTGAGGTCGCATCATCCAGCTTGCGCCGGAACTTCCACGAATGACCAGGAACCAGACGAAGAATGCACTGGTCACGACATGCGACACCATGGGAAGGTAAGGCAGGACAGTCGTTAAATCGTAGAGTTGTCCCGTTCCCGGATACGGCCCGAAACCGGCCAGTGCAGGAATGCGATACCAATAATAGGTACTCACTGCCGCCGCCGCGAAAACTTTCACCAGTACCGCGCGATCTGCCCTGGACCGGCATAACCAGACTCGTACTGCAACATAAATGGCCAGCGAAACCAGCGCTCCCGCAAAGGGCCAGAAGTATGCCGAAAGCACCTCGGTCAATCCTGCATCGCCGTGATAGTCGGGCATGCGATACCAGCCCCAGATGAACCCGGCGAAACCGCCAATCATGAAGTGGCCCACCGACTTCTCCATCAGCGTTGGTCCGGTAACGGACGGGTTCATGGCACGGGTGGAATCGGGGCAAGGCGTCATACACTTTTTGCACGTATCACAGCGCATGTTCTGAAATTTGATTGCGGGAGAAAAACCGTAAAGTTTTTCCACCGGATGTATCGGGCACAATGTATTGCACCAGCCGCTGCGCCACTCAAACACCGAGCCCATCGAAAACGCCACCCCGGCAGATACCAACAGCAGCAGCGCCGTCATTGGGCCATCGGTGTTGAGCACAACATGCCGAAGCGGAACGATCAGCAGTAACGCGATCAAACCTGTCGCACTTAACAGTGCTGCCATGCGGTGCGACAGAATTTTCCGGCGGGAAATTCCCATGCGTCGCGGCAACAAACTGAACGTAGCCATCGGACAGATGTTGCGCCACAGCCCAGGTGCGATGACAATCAGCGCGGGCGCAATGGGAATCAGCACATTCCACAGGATGAGCAGCCCAACCTCGGGCTGGAACAGCAACGCGGCAACCAGAGCCACACCGGCAAACAAAACAGTGTACTGTGCTGTTTGCCAATAGATGTGAGAGACGAAACCGGTTTTTTGCAGCAGTGAATGAACATTCTTCGCGCATTGCACATTTTCTGCACTCACCTCTTCCATGTAGACCGGCATGTCTCATCCTCCGCATCAAACGCTGTTATTCATCTCCGCAAATGGAGAAGCCTTGATAGCAATGATGCGGGCGGGAAATTTTTCGGTCTGTGCCAAATGTTACACAGCCGGAAATATTTTGTTGTTCATGGGCAGCAAAGAAGCGCTGCGTCCGTTCCTTTTTCACCCTGATCGAATTGAGGCAATGCTTGAGTAATGCAGAAAGAAATGAGAGGGCACGCTGTGCCCTCTCAAATATTGAACGATGAAATACAGAAAAGCGGGCAGGAATCTACCCCTGAACGACTACGTTACGGCAGCGTCCTTGCCAAACGGAACCCGTAGCTGAAATCCCGGTAGGTTGTGCCGAACTTGTTGCGCAAGGTCGCACGCCCGTACTTCGCATCTTTGCCCCAAGAGCCTCCACGCAGCACGCGCATCGAGCCGCCTTCCCATGCACTGCCATTAGTCGGGGCACCAGCGTAGTTCTCATGGTAGGTATCTTCGACCCATTCCCACACGTTGCCGCTCATGTCATACAAACCAAAAGCGTTGGCTTTCTTGGTTCCGACCGGATGGGGTGTATTGAAGAAAAAACTGCCGCTGTTGAAGCTGTTCCACGCCACGTTGTCTGCGTTATCGCTGCCGCAGTATTCCTGCTGAGCGCCCGCACGGCAGGCATATTCCCATTCAGCCTCGGTCGGAAGACGATATTGTTTGCCGGTCTTGGCATTGAGTTTCTGGATGTATACCTGAACGTCATTCCAACTGACTTGCTCCACCGGGCAGGATATATCGCAGAGAGTGAAATTGCTTGGATTGTTGCCCATCACTGCCAACCATTGCGCTTGCGTTACTTCCGTCTTGCCAATGGCAAAAGGTTTGGCGAAGGTGACGCGATGCACTGGTTTTTCATCGGCTTCGCCGCTGTCCGAACCCATGTCAAAACTGCCTGCGGGAAGCTCCACCATATCCGGACATTCCGGACAGTCCTTCACTTCTTTGCCCGCAACCGGCGCAGCTACCAAGTCCCATTGGTAAATCTTGTCCTGTGCCGCACGCGCATTGGCACCCTGCGGCTCAAGCTGCAGATAACGCCTCATTTCCTGCGTGGCCTCGCGATATTTTTTTGCTTCGCCCAGCAACAGTCCCAGCTGAAAGCGACCTTCCGGCCACCAGGGAGCGATATCCAATGCCTTGCCATACAACTCGACGGCCCTGCCGGGTTGTTTTTCCTGCACCATGAATTCGGCCTGCACCTTGTACTTGTAAGCCTCTTCGGACAATACCGGCTTGGGTTTTGCTGCCAGGTATTTTGTTACAACATCCTGAAACGGATCATTCGTGCTCTCGGCCAATGCCGGTGCGCAAATCGAGAAAAGGATAATTGCCATGCAGGTGCGAATGTTTACCAAAATACTCTCCTTACTATTGGCTTAGTCGGTGAAATCAGCTGCCAATTGTAGCCGGTTTTCTCACTGGGCTTTCTGCGAAGTTGGAAAGAGCCGTCACACCTATTGCCCCATCAACTGGATGCTCCAGAACGCCAGAAACCCGCCGAACAACACCAGGGTCGAAACGGGCTTTTCTTCAATTGTGTGTGCTTCCATCAGCAATTCTTCGGTAACCAGATAGAGCAAGGCTGCCGCACTGAATGCCAGCGCACCGCCGATCACGGCATGCGATGCGCCGGTCAGCAGTACATTGCCGATCAGCGAAAAGATCAGCACCGTGCCCCCCAACGCACCAGAAATGGCGACGATGCGCCAGCCCTTGGTCGCCTCGGAAGCCAGTGCCAAACCGAGAAACAACAGCTCTACCGACAAACCGAGCGCCAGGATGGTGCCGGTTTCGCCGCCTGCGGCAAAACCCGCACCGATGATGAAACCGTCCGTAGCCACATCGATGAATGTGGCCAGCAGCAAGCCGGTACTCAGTCCCGCAGCGGTGTTATTGAGCGTTGCCTGATGTTCGAGGCGCATCGTCCACAGCTTCAATCCGTACATGAACAAACTGCCCAAGGCAAACGAGCCAACCAGAACAAGACCGGGTGCATGTTCGCGACCGATCTCGGGCAGCAGTTCCACTGCCAGCGCCGCCAGTACCACGCCGGCGGCAAAGTGCTGGATCAGGCTGCGCATCTGATGACTCGGATTCCAGAATGAGGCGAGCACGCCGCCGCCAAGCGCGACCAGCGCGGGAATCGCCATGATCATGAGGTTGTGCGAGTTCATTGTGTTATGCATTCAAAATAATTGAAAAATATCCTGCTTCATAAAGCTGGTGAAAGGCTTGCGATCATGTTAGCCCGCATCATGCCTCAGTTCAGTCAAACAAGTCCTTCCAGAAAGATTGTCTGCCGCGATAGCCATGCTGTTCGTCGTAATGCTTGTCATGGTAACCATGTTTGCTGTCATAAGGTTGCGAGCCCGGTCTGGGTATCTGCACCCCGGGAGCCGCTGCAACTTGTACGGGATCACCCGAGCTACGCTCGATGATCTTGTCCAGTTCGCCCCGATCCAGCCAGACACCACGGCATTGCGGGCAGTAATCGATTTCAATGCCTGAGCGTTCCGTCATGAGCAAATCTGTATTCGGGCAAATGGGGCATTTCATGCTTTCTCCTTTTTCGAACAGACAGTATTGTCAAAATTGAAGAACACAAGATAGCGGGGCTATCTTAAGCATTGCTTAAGGAAGCACAAATCAGACAACCGACTATTGAGGAGGGAGCACTGCCGGGCGCTCCAGCCAAATCTGTTGCTTTGCCTCACTCTTTCAAGTTGGTTTTTGTAGCATGCGTATTGATGAACAGACCAAGAGCCTTATCGGTAGTCATGATGTGGTTGGTCAGCCAGTTCTTCAGAAAAACAAGTAATGCAATCCGTGATCCAGGGTTGCCCTCGCGCGCCTTGTCGCGAAGTGCCACAACCTGTTCAGAAAAACTCCGGTGCGCAACCAGGTGCGCTCTGGCTTCTTCAGGGAAGGCAGTGGCGTAGCCAAATTGCTGCATGAGTTGCTCCTCGGTGTTGAAGTGGTAGATGGCATAGGCCAGCAGATCGCGGGTGATCTGCTCGAACAACGGATCGTCGGTTTTGCTGGTCAGCCTGACCCGCGCCTCGTTCAGCGTGTCCACCAGAATACGATGCTGCCGATCGATCTCGGCGACACCGGTCAGCAGTGCATCGCTCCATTGGATAGGTTCGGAATCGCTCATGAAATTCTCCTATTTGCCTTGCATGATGTTCAAACTTTGCCACTGTTGCCGGCTGGTCGATACCAGACCGGATCAGGACGGAACTCGCGCACCCAGCGCGGAACATCCGCTGCAACCATCGGTCGCGCCAGCGCGTAGCCCTGTATCACATCGCAACCCATATCCAACAGCCGAATGATGTGGGCCGGTGTTTCGGCGCCCTCGGCAACGATGGAGCGGCCAAAGGCGCGCCCCATTCCAATCACCGCTTCGACAATGGCAAAGTCTTCCGTTCGCTCCAGCATATGTCGCACGAAGGAGTGATCGATCTTGATCTCCGTGGCCGGCAAATGGCGCAGGTGCGCCAAGGTCGAATAGCCGGTACCGAAATCGTCCAGGGAAAAAGTAACGCCGAGGCTGCGGCAGTCCTCGATCACTTCGCGAATAGCATCCAACTCCTTCAAAGCGGCGGTCTCGACGATCTCGATCATTAAATAATTCGGTTTTATTTCCGGGTATTGACCGAGGATCCCAATAAGTGTGTTGACGAAGCCCGGATGCAACAAATGGCGAATGAAAGCATTGACGCTGACACACAAATCGAGGCCATCACGACGCCACTGTGCCATCTGGGCCAGCGCTTCCCGGATCACCCAGTCCCCGATCGACAGCGCGAGGTCGGTATCTTCGATCAACGGCAGGAACTCGGCCGGTGACAGCAAACCCAGCGTCGGATGTTGCCAACGTATGAGTGCTTCAAAGCCGGTGATTCGGCCTTGCCGACAATCCACCTTGGGCTGGTAATAGAGCCGGAACTGCCCTGATTTCTGGGCTTCGGCAAGCAAACCCAGCGTCGCGAGACGTGCCTCGATGCGCTGCTCAAGGCGGGTATCGAACATCTGATAGCGATTCTTGCCCGCCTGTTTGGCGGCATACATGGCATGGTCGGCGTGGCGCACCAGCGTATCAGGGTCAACCTGGTCGTTCGGATACAGGGTCACGCCAATACTAACCGTGACACCGGAATGGTCGATATCTTCGATCGAGTAGGGAGCAGCGACTGTCTGCAGCAGGCGATTGAGAGCAACTCGGCACTCCTCCTCGTTGAGCAGTCCCGAAAGCAGGACGACGAATTCATCGCCCCCCAGCCTGGCTACGGTATCGCCGCCGCGCAAGCAGCCGGTGAGCCGCTTGGCGACCTCGATCAACAGTTCATCACCGGTCTGGTGTCCATAGCGGTCATTGACCTCCTTGAAACCGTCAAGATCGAGGTAGCACACAGCGATGAGTGAGTCGCTGCGCTGGTTGCGAGCAATGGCTTGGCGCATGCGATCACCAAGCAGCAGGCGATTGGGCAGACCGGTCAACGGGTCGTGATGAGCGATCTGCTCCAGGTGCGCGGCCTGCACTTTCTGTTCCGTAATGTCATGCTCAACCGAGAGCACACACATCTCTCCGCCAATATTCACGACTTTGCCGGAAAGCAGCACGGTAGAGACAGATCCATCCTTGCGCCGCATTTGTGTTTCGAAGCCGAACACCTCGCCGACGCGCCCCAATCGTTCCGTCCACTGACGCCGCTGTTCTGCATCTACCCAGATGTTGAGTTCCCCGGGAAGGGTAGTCTGTCCAATAACACCCTCAGCCCTGTCGCCAAATTGCTCGACAAAACTGCGGCTGGCCTCGATCACGAGACCGTCCTTGAAGCGCGTCAGTGCCATCGGCTCCGGAGCCAGGCTAAACATCGCTGAAAATTTCGCCTGGGATTTGCGCAGCGCTTCTTCCGCCACCAGCCGCTCGCTGATGTCGTGCAAATCGACGATCGCGCATTTCTCGCCAGCCATTTCCAGGATTTTCCCGGAGATCAACACGGTGGCGGTCGATCCATCCCTGCGCCGTAAAAGTGTTTCAAAACCGATCACTTCGCCGTCGCGCTCGACAATCTCCTTCCACTGACGTCGTTGCTCGGCATCGACCCAGAGGCCAAGGTCGCCGGGAAGCGTGGTTCGTCCAATGAGTTCGTCACGCTTGAAACCGAAAAATTCGGCATAACTTGTGCTGGCATCGAGCACGACGCCATCGGCAAGACGGGTCAGTGCCATCGGTTCGGGCGTTAAATTGAATAGTGCAGCAAACTTCGCCTCGGAAGTGCGCAGAGCCTCTTCCGTCGCCATACGCGCACTGATATCACGAGTAATAGCAATAAAACAGGTCTGGCCGTTATAGTGGAAGGCATCGGAGTCCACCTCCACCGTAATCAAATGACCGTCACGATGGCGGTGTTGTGTGACGAATTTCCGCATCCCCTCAACCTCCAGCCGACGCGTCAATTCGCCTTCAGGCCCCCAAAGTTCCGCTGGGGTGTTGGGGTCGATTTCCGGAATCGACATTTGCAGCAATTCCGCGGACGAATAACCGAGTTCCTGCTCCGTTGCCGGATTGACGTACAGAATCCGTCCGTCCTGGTCAATCCAGTACACGCATTCGCGCGTGGTCTGCAACGCCTGCATGGCCATTTGCAGATTCTTCTCTTCGGCCTTGCGCTGGGTGATGTCGATATAGACACCCACCACCCGGTTAACAAGCCCCTGCGCATTCCGACCGACTATCTTGCCGCGAACCAGGAACCAGCGCCACGGACCTGGTTTGCTGCGTAGCCGGTATTCATGACTGAAAGCGAAATCATCATCTGTCGAAATGGCGATATTGTGAAAAAACGCATAGGTATCCGGCCAGTCGTCGGGATGCACCATGCTCGTCCACGTCTCCTGATTCGCGGGAAACTCATCCGGTTCCCAGCCCAGCATGGTGAAGTAGGTCGGGCTGAAATACATTTCCTTGGTTGTTGGATCCCACTCCCACAGGCCGGTGTTTGTGGACTCCAGCGCCACGACGAGTCGCTCCTGGCGAATGCGAACTTCCCGGGTACGCTCGTCAACAAGATTTTCCAGATGAGTACGATAGTCCTCAAGCACTGCCTCGGTCTGTCGGCGATCGCTGACATCATTCAGTACCACCAGAAGAGCGTCGCCAACGCGCGTACCGAAGGCTTCCGTCACTCGCACCGTACCGTCCTTGCAAGTAATCAGGTACTCTTCCGGAACGATATCCGTACTGCCGGTCTGCTCGGCTTTTGTCAAAGCCGCCATCCAGCGTGCCTGGGCCAATGCACGGGCTTCGGGATCAGGATAAGCTTGTGGCCAAAACTCTGACAGGTGGGGAACGTCTTCCCGCGTATAGCCGAACGTGGCGGTCATGCGGTCATTGACCAGCAGGATATTACCGTCCTTATCGTAAAGCGCCTGCGGCACGGGTGAATGGAGCACCAAATCCTGGAACCGGGTCTCGCTTTCGCGCGATTCCGGCTTGGTCGACGTGTTCATGAATTGGCATTGCAACGTTGCATTATGCAAAACCATCGCCAACAGTGGAGCCAGCATTTCCATCTCGCGTGTTGTCGCGTCGAGCGCCTCGCCCAAAACAAGCCCGAAAATCAGAACCGTACCAACCCGAATTCCACCATGGATCAGGGGCACGGCAAGACAGTTAGTCTGGTTAACCTCTGACTGGATAGCAGCCAAGCCGGGAACAGATGAATCCGAGAAATAGAACCTTGAAGTTTCAATTCCACCAGCTTCGCTCAGGAGCGCAACCATTGACGAATATTCCAGCAGGGAGCGGTGTTTATCCGGTACGACAACCGGGGCAAGTGCTCCATCCGAATGCACGAACACAACCAGGCGCGCAGCAGTAAAGCGCAAAATTTCGCCAGCCAGTACACGACCTGCATTTGCCGGGACAGCGGTTGCCTCCAGAATACGACGCAGTACTCCACCGAGCCGCGCGTTCTCGTTGAAATTGTCGTGATGTGTCCGCTTGGTCACGGCATTTCTACCGGGGTAACCGGCAATCAATACCTGCCCGAGCAACGCCAGTAGAGCTGACGAAAACTTGTTCTGGCATATCTCCTCCTCAGGATCTGGAACTCTATCTTTTCTGCCTTACGGGTTTCAGTTTGAACCTAATTATGCTTTGCGCATAGGACTCCTGATTTAGACAGATTACGAAGCGACAGTTCTGGGTTATCGGTCATTGCAGACGAAACGAACGGAAGTCTTCGTATTACTCCGGATATGAATTCCGCAGCGGACACTCTGCAGCCAACTGACATTCCTTACTTCTGTGCTGCCTGGAAATCTTGTGGCGTATCCAGATCAAAAAAACTGCGCAATAGCGGATCGGCTGCTTGCAATTCCGCTTCGCTCACATAGCGCACTTCAAATTTGTCCAAAACGCGGCGCATGCTCCTGTCACCTGTCGCGAAACTCGCGCGCATTGCCTCCAGCGTACTCGTTGCATAGAAGGCTGCCAACGGCTGCGGGTGGCCGCCGACCATCGGCACCACCGCCTGATGTCCGCTGCGGAAAGCAGCAAGACGTTCGACCACCACCTGCGTCACGAAAGGCATATCGCACGCCACTGCAAACACCCAGGGCGTATCTGCTTGCACCAGCCCCGCGATCAAACCGGCCAGCGGACCATTCCCGGGCTGTTCGTCACAAACTTGCGGCACATCCACCCCGCGACGCATTTGCCGCACGCTGACAACCACTTTGGGGAAAACTTGCTGCATGGTAGCGGTGACGCGCTCCAGCAGCGTCTTGCCGTCCAGCACCAGCACCGCTTTGTCCTGCCCCATGCGGCGCGAATCGCCACCAGCCAGGATGAGCGCGGTGCAATCTTCGATCATTGCGATGTCCGCTGAAGAATGAAATCGACAATACCCTTCACATCCTCCAGCCCGTAATGCGGTAACTGCGGATAGACCTCATCCATGTCGGTGACGATAGCGATCAACCCGTCTTCAATAGCGCAGCGCGGCGGCTTGTCGCATGCGCGGCGCAACACTTCGATCTTGGCACCCGGCGCATGCGAGAAACCTTCCGCCAGCACCAGATCGGCCTCGCCCAGAAAACGTTGTGCCAGTTGCTCCGGCTCGCGCTCAACTGTTGCATCCGCCACCAATTGCAGCACATCGCGCGTAAGCAACATGCTCACCACCGCCCCGGCATCCTTGTAACGAAAACTGTCCTTGCCCGGCGTATCCAGTTCCACCTTGTGATGAGCGTGCTTGATGGTGGCGACCTTTACACCACGCACGCACAACTCGCGGATGAGTTTTTCCACCAGGGTGGTTTTGCCGGAGCCGGAATGACCGACGATGCTTATAACGCAAGGCTTCATGGATGGGGCGTGCCGATGTGGGCGATAAAGTCATACATGATCATGCTCTGGGTGAATTCACCCTGGGTCTCGCGCATTTGTATGCGGTCGGCGACCGGGCCGAAAGACAATACATTGATCATTTTGCTTCTCCGCGCTTCCACACGCCGCTTTTACCGCCGCGCTTTTCTTCCAGCTGCACGTTCTCGATGCGCATGCCGCGGTCTATGGCTTTGCACATATCGTAGATGGTGAGCAGTGCGATATTGGCCGCGGTCAGTGCTTCCATTTCGACGCCGGTCTGGCCGACGCAGGTGGCGGTGGTGATGACTTTGATGCCGACGCAGCCCTGAGTGTCCGGTTCGATGATTTCGCTGAATGCGACTTCGACGCCGGACAGCGCAATGCTATGGCACATGGGGATGATGTCGGGGGTGTGCTTGGCGGCCATGACGGCGC